>JABJKL010000173.1 GCA_018660405.1 Pseudomonadota bacterium
CATTGGCAACAGCGCCACCAGTTATAGGTAACGATAGTTCGCCGACGCCCGAAGGCGGCATATCACTGGGGATAATCTGCACATAGATATCCGGCGTATCCGCCATCCGCATTACGTGATAATCATGAAAATTTGACTGCTGCACCTGGCCCGCTTTCATAGTCACACGTTCGGTCAATGCTTGACCCAATCCATAGATAATAGCGCCCTCAAGTTGTGCCTCTACATTGTGAGGTTGTACGGCTAGCCCTATGTCGGCGGCCACCCAGACATTATGCACCTTGATCTTGCCGGTATCCTTGTTAACCGATATTTCAACAATCCCGGCAGCCTGCGACACATCATACTCACATACCGCCACCCCGAGTGCCCGGCCGACCGCGCGCTGAGCACCCCAATTCGCGGCCTTTGCAACGGCCTCCAGCACACGCCGGGAACGTTCGGTTTTTAACAAACGCTTGAGACGGAACTCCACCGGGTCTTCGTCAGCCAGCTCGGCCAACTCATCAACAAACGATTCGACCGCAAATTTGATATAGCCCATACCCACACCGCGCCAGGGCGAAAGTCGTGCGGTCCGCTCCAGCAATACGTGTTCGGCCTTGATATTGGCAATATCATAACTGGGAATTCCCGCGCCGTGCATTGAGACGATATCCCTACCATTTGTCACGCTCCAACGCCTGCTGTTATAAAATTGCAACACCGATGGTCCGGCCATTCGGTGACTCCATGCAACGACCTGCCCCTGTTCATTAACGCCAGCACGCATCAACTGTGCAGTAGCGGGCCGAAACCAGCCATTGCGTAGATCATCTTCTCGACTCCAGATAACTTTCACCGGCTTGCCGATCTGTCTTGAGAGTTGCACCGCCTCAATAACGTAGGTCGGTTCCAGTTCTGCGCGGCGACCAAAGCCACCGCCGAGTAACAACTGATTTAACTTTATTCTATCGGTCGTTGTGTCCAATACACTGGCAACAGCCATGATCGTCAACGACTGCGCTTGGGTACCACACCATATCTCAGCCCGATCACCTGCCGCGTTAACAAAAGCCGTCGCGTTTAATGGCTCCATCTGGGCATGATAGACATAATCGCACAGGTATTCGGACGTGATTTGCCGGTCGGCACTGTCAAATGCTGTATCGAATTCACCTTCAATTCGCCACGGTGTACCACTATGCGACAGATCGTTGGCCGCTGCAGAATACTCGCCCAGGGTTTTATCACTATCCCAGGATCGGGCAGCTGCTTCACCCGTCCATTCGACTTCAAGCAATTTCTTGCCGGAATGCGTTGCTTCGACGGTTGCGCCGATGACAGCAACCGCATTGTCCAGGGCCAGAACCTGCTGAACACCAGGCACTTTCAAAGCTTCGGCCTTATTTATGTTGACAGGGCTCTCACCTTCAGCGGGGGCGTGCAGAATGGCCGCATAGACCATGCCCGGCACCTGCACATCCATCGCAAATTCAGCCGCTCCATTCACCTTTGAGGGAACGTCAACCCGAGGTGTGTCGTGGCCGATCAGGCGAAAATCTTTCTGCCCCCTGAGTTCTGCCTGTGTTATCTCCGGTAAAATTTCAGGGGCTTTGGCAAAAGTAGCAATTTCACCGTAGCTGAGTTGTTGTCCTGAGGCCGAATGATCTACCAAGCCAGGTTTGGTGGTCAATTCGGATAATGGCACTTGCCAGTGCTCCGCTGCCGCCATCATCAGCAATTGTCGCGCTTGAGCGCCCGCAATGCGCAATGGAGTAAAATAATCAATCACACCACGACTGCCACTGGAGTAAATCAGGCCGCCAAAATACGGGTTTCCAAACTCCTTCTTCAACTCGACAACCTGTACGGGGTTTATATTCTGCCAATCGGCATCCAGTTCTTCTGCGAATATTAATGGTAGCGAAGTCAATGATCCCTGCCCCATCTCTGCTACCGGCACCATTACAGTGATTTTTCCGTCACTTGTTATCGTCACCCATACATTGGGTTCGAACCTGCGAAGTGCCTCCGCCTGTTGTTTGGAATTGCAGGCTACAAGCAAACCGGACGCACCGACCAGAAAGGTCATGCCAGCCGACCTTTTGATAAAACTCCTTCGCGATAAGTTCGTATCTGGCGGGTTAGATATTGCGTCCTTCATTACTGATAATCAAACCGGGTATGCGCTTGTGTCGGAACCACTTCCTTATCGTAGTAGTTGCAGAATTCGTCACTGAACAAAAATTTTCTGTCTCGCCAGAAAGCCTGAAATCCCGGCAAGTCTTTAAGAAAAAGGAATTGCTCGGTTATGCCGTGCCAGTGCCTTGGATGTAGCCTGCCCTCTTTCTTCTGATAATAGGCATCCTCATAAACACGAAAAAAATTGTGCACAATCAGGATGTAACGGAATTTATCACCAACACTAATATTGTCGATATCGTGTGTACCGTTACGATAGATGTCAGCCAGAGCCCCATCTTGTGCCATTAAGGTGTATATTTCTCTCAATTTCTGAATCACATTATCGCCAGCATTAAACCTGAGCATGCGCGTATATTCTCTAATCTGCGCGCCAACGTAGATAAGTGATAGTGCGACTGCAATGCCAATAAGCAGCGCTGCAAAATAATGTACCTGCCCAAGTGTAGCTATTTCCATGACGTACTCCCCCAAGTAGTTCTATATTCTACTACCAAAGACAAGCAGTATAAAAAAACCGGCACCTTTTACCAGGTGCCAGTTTCACTTTTAACTGTAGTTAACTTTATATGTAGTTAGCTTAGAAGCGCTTGGTAACTTCAACACCATAGCGACGCAATGAACCCGGGAAGCCGAAACCAGCAGGGTTAAACATTTCGGCGAAGTAGTCTTCGTCTGTCAAGTTAGTGACCCACACTTCGGCACGCCAACCGTTATCAAAATCAAGCCCACCACGCGCGTTGACTATGTCAAGAGTAGAGCGCTGAGAGAAGTTTTCGACGACTGAGAACACTGGGCCAATCTTCTGCCAATCGGCGCGCAGGAATATCTCGCCATCCATACCTCCGAGAGTAATTGGCATATTGAACTGGCCGCCCAGATTAAACGTGTAATCAGGTGTCGCCGGTGCTTTATTACCCGCGGTAGGACGTGATGTATCTTTGATAACTTCGGAATCCGTCAAACCAAAAGAGGCATTAACAGCAAAGTAATCATGCAGACGCGCGGTAGCATCTATCTCAAAACCCATCAACTCCACTTCGTCAACCGGAATAATAACCTGGGTCAATAGTGTGCTGATTGTGGCTGCGGTAAAGGTCTGGTAATTGTCGATCTCAGTATAGAAACCGGCCACGTTCAAAAGAAAGCGGTTATCCGGCGAGTTGTACTTGAAGCCAACTTCCACGCCTTTATTATCCTGTTGCTCATAAGTATCTTCAATCCCCAGCACGATTGGAAGAGCGGAGATCGGCCGGAAAAAATCAGCCAGAGCACCCACCGCAGCACGGTTGAAACCACCACTGCGGAAACCTTCCGCATAGGTTGCATAAGCCATGAAATTGTCTTGCGGCATCCAGCGTACGGTTAGCTTCGGCTGAAAACTATCGTAATTCTGCTTTCGAACCTGACCAAAGGAAATATTAGGCACTCCATCAACATCCGGGGTGTCCTGGAAACGATTCAGGACGCGTTGCGGTGTACCGACGGTCTGTTCCCGTTCATCGCGGTCATAGCGGGCTGAGAGCGAGAGTTCCACCGTATCGGTGAGATCATAGTTGATTTGACCGAAAACGGCGTAGGCCAGATTGTCCTGCGAGTCGCTGTCGTGGCTACGGGTGCAGTTAACCCCAGGGTCATTCAATGCGAGGGGGAATGGA
>JABJKL010000174.1 GCA_018660405.1 Pseudomonadota bacterium
ACGCTTGAAGAAGTAGGCAAACAATTCGACGTTACGCGTGAGCGCATACGTCAAATAGAAGCGAAAGCCCTGCGCAAACTTCGTCACCCAACCCGTTCCGAGCACCTCAAAAGCTTTCTGGAACAAACCTAGGCGCCGCGTTCTCAATGGGCCTGCAGTGGAGCGGCGTCAATCTATCAGTAGATATAAAAGCAAATAGTATCGCGGAGCTAAAATTCGATGCGCAAAACAGCTCGGTCAATAAATTTGACCAAGCGACCGTTCAGGAGTTTCGCAAGGCACTGCAATTGCTTGCCAAATCGGAGAAACTACGCGGCCTGGTATTGACCAGCGGCAAAAGCGCATTCATCGTTGGTGCGGACATTACCGAGTTTGGGGTTACGTTTGCGCAAGGCGCTAATGCTGTCGCGGAATTTGCACAGTATCAATTGGAAAGTTTTAACCTGTTGGAAGACCTGCCGTTTCCAACGGTCGTTGCTATCAACGGCTTTGCTTTGGGTGGGGGGCTTGAGGTATCACTGGCCTGCGATTTTAGGGTGTTGTCCGAGCAGGCGCTTATCGGCTTGCCCGAAACACAACTCGGCATTATTCCGGGCTGGGGCGGCACAGTGCGCCTGCCGCGCATTGCCGGTTTGGAAACAGCGGTCGACTGGATTTGCTCGGGTAAGCACCAAAATTCTGCCACTGCATTGGAGGCTGGTGTCGCAGATGCTGTTGTTAGCAATCATGTTAGTAATGACGCGCTTTGGGCGACGGCCACAAGCTATATCGAGCAGTGCCATGCAGGCAAATTGGACTACCAGTCCAAGAGCAATTCGAAGCTTCAAGCTCTGGATGCCAGTGAAGAGCAAATCACGCAGGGCAGGTCATTAGCCCGGTCCAATGTGCTCAAAGGCCGCGGCGCATTTTATCCAGCATTGGCCGCTGCGATAGACGCCATATTTGAGGGCGCCAATAAAAGCAGAGACGAAGCGCTTGCCATTGAGACAAAGCATTTTGCTGCGGTCGCCACCACCGATGAAGCGGTCGCCATGGTGGGCAATTTTGTAGCGGATCAGGCGCTCACCAGAAAAGCACGCAATTGGGCAAAGCGTGCCAGTAAAGCCAATGAAAAGTTAGCGGTTTTGGGTGCAGGTATTATGGGCGGCGGTATTGCCTATTCCGCCGCGCTCAAAGGCACGCCGGTGATCATGAAAGATATTAACCAGGCCGGTATCGATCTTGGATTATCCGAAGCCGATAAACTGCTTTCCAAACGTGTTAAACGCGGGCAAATGACTGCCGAGACAAAGGCAAACATTCTCGAGAATATTAACGGCCAGCTGGACTATGACGGCTTTAAAAGCGCCGATATTGTTGTCGAAGCCGTGATTGAGAACCCCAAAGTAAAACAACTCGTGCTAGCCGAAGTGGAACAGGCGCTTGGTGACAACGCAATCATCGCATCGAATACCTCTACCATTTCGATTAGCTACCTGGCCGAGGCTTTAAAGCAGCCGGGAAATTTCTGTGGCATGCATTTTTTCAATCCGGTACATGCGATGCCGCTGGTTGAAGTTATTCGGGGTGAAAAAACCTCTGACGAGGCAATCGCCCGCACGGTGGCGCTTGCCAACGCGATGGGCAAAAAAGCCGTCGTGGTGAACGATTGCCCCGGCTTTTTGGTTAACCGTGTGTTGTTCCCATACTACGCAGGGTTTGCCGGGTTATTGTCCGAAGGTGTGAATTTTGTACGTATCGACAAGGTTATGGAGGCTTGGGGCTGGCCCATGGGGCCGGCTTATCTGGCCGATATTATAGGCATCGACACTATGGCGCATTGTGAAATAGTGATGGCAGAAGGCTTCCCGAACCGGATGGCCAAACCGGAGCAAAGCCCGATGGATTTACTGCTGCAGGCCAACCGTTTGGGACAAAAAAATGCCGAGGGCTTTTACATTTTTGAAAAAGACCAACGTGGTCGCCTGCAAAAGCAATATAACGATGCGGTTGAAGCCGTGCTGGCACCATGTCGGCATACGCACACGGAACTCATGGATGAAGATATCGTTGCACGGATGATGATTCCCATGGTGACCGAAATGGCGCGTTGTTTGGAGGAAGGCATTATTGATAGCCCGGCGGAAGCCGATTTAAGCCTGCTTTATGGGCTAGGGTTTCCGAATTTTCGCGGTGGTGTAATGCGTTGGGTGGACACCGTCGGCATCAACAATATAATCGCGATGACAGAGAAATGGCAACATCTGGGCGAACTCTATGAACCCACCGAAGGCATGCGGGCCCTTGCTCACAGTAGTGATGGCTACTATTAATTAGTGCTCTGTATTGTCGGGCTTAGTACCTCGAACCAAAGACCAGAGATTGCTACTAGCCAAAACACTGACAAACAACACGAGCATCGCCAGGCCAAACCATTGAACTGCATAGGATAAATTCTGGTTTGCGTTAACGTGTACTGCTGGCCAATGCCTTACCAGACCGCCAGGCTGTTGTGCGGTCAGTCTTACTTCAAAAGGAAACAACGGTTCATCGAGGATTTCGCTGATTGCGTCGATATCTAATCTGCGCATACGCAAAGGCCACACGCTGGCATCGATCTGGCCAGGATTTACACGAGCTGCTACTGGAGGCACATAGATTTGAGCGGCAAGTTCAACCGGGCCTTCAACGGGTCGAAGATTTGGCGGTGTGTTAGCGGGTAGTGCACCCGTGGTCCAGCCACGATGAATCAATACCAATTGATTATTACTGCCAAGTCGAAACGGGGTGACCACGCCATAGCCAATCTGTCCATCGAAAAATTCCGCGAGCAATAGAATTGTACGTTGGTTGAGAAATTCACCTTGAAGAGACACATGTCGATTTAATAGTTCCGCATTGGAAGGATATAGATGCGCTGTGGGGATATCCTCCAGAGGCTGAGCATTGTTGCTTGAATGGAATTCCAGTGCCTGTTGCGCCACTACTTTCTCTGCGGCTCGATCTAATTGCCAGTAACTTAATCTCCCAAATGCGGCACAGCTCATTAGCACACACACAGCGACCAACCAGTTAACGCGGATATGAAAGGCGCTGATTCTGAATTCGGAATGAAGTTGCATGAAATTCACCTGAACGGAAGTGGCGGTTAATAATGCGCAGCAGACTAATGCAGAACCTTGGTGATTTCAATCGCGAACCAAAGCACAAACGCTACATATTTGGATAATTTGGCCCACCGCTTCCTTCAGGCACCAGCCAAACAATGTTTTGCGTAGGATCTTTTATGTCGCAAGTTTTACAGTGCACGCAGTTCTGTGCATTAATTTGTAGTTGCGGCTGGCCCTGTTGTTCCACAATTTCGTAAACACCGGCTGGGCAGTAGCGTTGTTCAGGTGCATCGTACAACGCAAGATTGGTAGCAATGGGCACTGCATCATCTTTCAAGGTGAGATGACACGGCTGATCTTGTTGGTGATTTGTATTCGATAAAAACACTGAAGAAAGCTTGTCGAAACTCAACTTACCATCAGGCTTGGGGTAGCTAATCGGCTTACTATTGCTGGCAGGCGCCATCTGCTCGTGATCGGATTTTCTATCGCGCAATGTAATGGGTAACCTGGCAGCCAAAATATTATGCTCGATAAAGTTCCAGGCTCCACCCATCCAAACACCCCACTTGTGCAGGGCTGCGCCGAAATTTCGACTGGCACGTAATTCCTGGAAGGCCCAGCTATCTTTGAAATTCTCGATATAGGCCACTAATTCGGAACCGCCTTCATCCCCGGACTCAAATGCAGAGACAATAGTTTCTGCTGCGATCATTCCCGATTTCATCGCGGTGTGCGTACCCTTAATTTTTGCAACGTTCAACGTCCCGGCATCGCAACCAATCAATAAAGCCCCGGGCATACTCATTTTGGGAAGCGAATTCAGGCCGCCCTTGGTTATTGCCCGCGCACCGTAAGAAACGCGCCTGCCCCCTTGCAGATACTTCGCAATGCGAGGATGGTGCTTAATTCGTTGGAACTCATCATAAGGACTGAGATTGGGATTAGTGTAATTAAGGTCGACGATAAGCCCGACCGCCACCTGGTTATCGTCTGCGTGGTACAGAAAAACTCCCCCCGATCCGTCGCCTTCGCTTAGTGGCCAACCCGCACCGTGCACCACCAACCCCGGTTCGTGCTTGTCTGGATCAATATCCCACAGTTCTTTTAGCCCTAGTCCATAGTGTTGAGGGTCACTATCAGCATCCAAGCCAAACTTTTCGATCAACTGTTTACCCAAATGCCCGCGACAACCCTCAGCAAACAAAGTGTATTTTGCGTGCAACTCCATTCCCGGTTCGAAACCGGTTTTTTCAGAACCGTCGACGTTTCGCCCCCTGTCTCCCGTGGCAACCCCTTTGATACTACCGTCTTCATGATAGAGAATTTCGGCAGCGGCAAACCCGGTAAAGATATCAACCCCGAGGGCTTCGGCTTGCGCGCCTAACCAACGACAAACATTAGCCAAACTCACAATATAATTGCCCAAATTGTGCATAGGTGCAGGCACAAATCGGTTGGGTATCTTGATGCTGCCTTTCGCGCTGGTATAAAAATGCATTTCTTCGCGAGTAACCGGGGTGTTTAGCGGAGCACCTTTCTCTTTCCAGTCGCGAATTAACTCGTCCAGAGCCCTTGTATCAAACACGGCACCTGACACGATATGTGCACCAACCTCCGAGCCTTTCTCTAATACACACACCGCAATCCCGATTTCCTTTTCTATCGCAAGCTGGCGCAGCTTGATCGCAGCGGATAAACCCGCCGGCCCAGCGCCCACCACCACCACATCATAATCCATTGATTCCCTTTGCATGTGGTCGCTCCTGTTGTTCTGTAGGTAAGGGTTCGGTAGATAAGAGTTATGCAAGCAACTTTTCAAGCTCAGGCAAAACTTCAAACAGATCACCGACCAAACCATAGTCGGACACCTGAAAAATCGGAGCTTCAGCATCTTTGTTAATTGCGACGATCACCTTTGAATCTTTCATACCCGCCAGATGTTGGATCGCGCCAGAAATGCCTACGGCAATATAAAGATCGGGCGCCACAATCTTGCCGGTTTGTCCCACTTGCATATCGTTAGCAACGTAGCCCGCGTCAACCGCCGCACGCGACGCGCCAACCGCCGCACCCAATATGTCTGCAAGCTTATAGATAAGGTCAAAATTTTCGGAGCTGCCTAACGCCCGCCCGCCCGATATCACAATATTCGCTGCGGTCAATTCTGGACGATCAGTTTTGGCAACCTCCTCTGCCTCAAAGGTGGAAATACCCTGGTCAATGACCTGCCCCAGCGCCTCGATTGAAGCGCTGCCGCCTTCTGATTTAGCGGGTTCAAACGCCGTTGCTCGCACCGTCATCACTTTTACCGGGTCGCTGCTTTGTACGGTCGCTATCGCATTTCCCGCATAGATTGGCCGTTTGAAGGTATCATCGCTTTCAACCGATATAACATCAGAAATCATTCCCACATCCAAAAGCGCCGCAACTCGAGGCAATATATTCTTACCTGTGGTTGTCGCTGGCGCCATAATGTGGGTGTAACCCTCAGCAACATCGACAATGAGTGCGGCTACGTTCTCTGCGAGCATGTGATCATAAACTGGGTTATCTGCATGCAGCACTTTGCTCACCCCCTCAATCTGGCTCGCTGCCTCGGCCACAGCTTTACTGCCGTTACCGGCGACAATAACGTCGATGTCACCGCTCAAGTACTGCGCTGCCGCAATCGTATTTAACGTTGCACCCGCTAATACCGCGCTCGTGTGGTCCGCGATTATCAAAACACTCATGCCCACCCCTAAATGACCTTTGCTTCGTTTTTAAGTTTGTCGACAAGTTCCGCCGCCGACTCTACGATAATGCCTGCGGTACGCTCAGCGGGGAGCTCTACCTTCAACACCTTAACGGTTGCCTTCAATTGCACGCCCAGTTCAGCCGGAGTAAGAACCTCCATGGGCTTTTTCTTGGCCTTCATAATATTTGGCAACGAAGCATATCGGGGCTCATTGAGACGTAAATCGGTGGTCACTATGGCGGGCAAGTTAAGCGCAACTGCTTGCAAACCTCCGTCCACTTCGCGGGTCACATGGGCTTTACCATCTGCTATTTTTAATTTCGATGCAAAAGTCCCCTGCGGCATACCGGTCAAAGCAGCCAACATTTGGCCGGTCTGATTATTGTCTCCATCAATGGCCTGCTTACCTAAAATCACTAGCTCAGGCGCTTCTTTTTTGACAACGGCTTTTAACACCTTGGCGATCGACAATGGTTGCGCTTGTTCGTTGGTTTCCACCAAAATGGCACGATCTGCCCCCAGCGCAAGTGCAGCACGAAGTTGTTCCTGACAGACGCTTTCACCGATTGACACGGCAATTACCTCTTCTGCAACGCCTGCTTCTTTGAGTCGCACGGCTTCTTCCACCGCAATCTCGCAAAACGGGTTCATCGACATTTTAAGGTTAGCCAGGTCAATGCCGGATTGATCTGCCTTAACGCGAACTTTAATGTTGAAATCAACCACACGCTTTATGGGTACTAAAACTTTCATTTGATCCACTCTGTTAAAAATACAAAAAACTAAAATCCATCAAACGAGGCAATTTCGTCGAGTCCCGCCCTGCCCATTTCGTATTGGTTTACGGCATCTGTTGTGTCGGCATAGCCCAAAGCCATGCCAACAATCACTTGCTCATCATCAGCGATATTTAATTGTTCGCTAATTGTCTGCCCCCAGGGGGCCCAACTGCGTTGAGCACAGGTACTTAAGCCTCTTTCCTGGGCAGATAACATAACCGTCTGAAAAAATATGCCCAGATCTAAATACTGAGCCTTGCCCATTAGCCGATCCATTGTGAACATCAAGCCCACAGGTGCGCCAAAGAACGTCAGATTTGCTTCCCATTGTCGCTGTCTTGCCGGCCTGTCCTTTCGGTCAATACCAAGCGCATCATACAGGGCCATACCACAGTCGTAACGCCGAGTTCGGTAGGGCTCCTTTAAGCGCGCCGGATAAGTCTCGGCGTCAGTATTGTCTTGGGTCAAGCCTTGTGCAAGTTTGCTAGCGACTGCGTCAATAAGCCCTTGCCTTGCCTGTCCAGCCAACACGTAAACCTTCCAAGGTTGGAGATTACCGCCTGACGCGCTTAAACCCGCCTCCAGCAATATAGCTTCAATCTTCGATTGCGATACTGGCTGATCTGAAAACGCCCTGATAGATCGGCGCTGCTGTAACAATTCTTTAATACCCATTTTTAATACCCAAAAGCCCGTGTTTCTCCAAATTCAGGTCTGCCGCCAAAGCACCTCAGGAATTGCTAATTCCTTAGCGAGCCATCGAGCGCTCACAAATGCCAGATCCGAAAACCTGTTGAGGTACTTCAAGGAATGACCATTAATCTGTTCGGCTTCACCCAACTCACTCAAACAGCGCTCCGCTCGGCGCGTAACCGTTCTGACCACATGGCAAGCTGCAAGTAGCCGAGAACCCCCGGGCAATATAAAGTTCGCTAACGGTTCCAAATCTTTATTCAATTCTTCCAACAAACGTTCAAGCCGCTGCCAGTGAGCCTTGGTAATAACTGCGACCAGCGTATCCGCAGAACTCATTGATAGCTCACCACCCAAATCAAATAAATCATGCTGAATACTCAAATAGTCTGCTGCCAGACGGTTTTCGTCTGGTAACTCTGCAATAAACACACCAACAAAACTGTTTAACTCATCAATCGTACCGATGGCTTGCATTCGTGTCGCGTGCTTTGGAACCCGCGTGCCATCTGCCAGGCCTGTCGTACCATCGTCACCCGTGCGCGTCGTTATTTTAGACAATCGATTGCTCATTAACGTTGCTCCAGAGTCGTTCCCAAAGTGCTGCGATAAAAAGCACCTTTTTAAAATATTGCCTCTTTAAAATAACGAGAGAGCTCCGACAAACACCATGCCCGTAAATAGCAAAGCGATAACGCAGTAACCCATAATATCGCGAATATGCAGTCCCGCGATAGCCAGCGCGGGAATGGCAAACAACGGTTGAATCATATTGGTCCATTGATCACCCCAGGCGACTGCCATGACGACGCGCGGCAAATCGGCACCCAGTGCCAGAGCCGCATCGACGACGATGGGACCTTGCACCGCCCATTGCCCGCCGCCTGATGGGATGAATACATTTAAAATGCCAGCGGAAAAAAACGAATAGATCGGCAAGGTTTCAGCGTTGGCGATGGAAACAAAAAAGTCCACCAGCATCGCCCCAAGGCCGGAAGCCGCCATCACACCCATTAGCCCGGCGTAAAGCGGATATTGGATCAAAAACGGGCCAATCACTTTGGCGGCGTCGGTAATTAACTCTAAATAATCCTTTGGCGATTTGGATAGCGCCAGACCGGCCAGCAAGAAAATAAAATTCAAGATGTCCAGATTCAAACTACCGCCATCGCGAATGAAGAACAGGCCTACATAAGCCAAGCCCAGGAGCACCAAAAATAAATTCAAGGTGCGGGCGTTTTCCAGACGTGCGGCGGGGCTGTCCGCACTAATTTCTGCACTATGACTAGCAGCGCTAGTCGAGCGTTCTGATCGGTCGGCGTCCAGATGATCAGGCAGTGGGATGTTGTCAGCGACGGAAGGGGCTTGGCGCGCCATAATAAAAGGCAAGGTTAGTAGAACTAAAAATGCCACCGCCATGTTAAGCGGCGAAAAAATTGTTGCCGCCACCGGGATCATGCCAATGGTGCCTTCCAAAAAATGGCCCGGCGTATTCACCACCAGCGGGATCGAGCCTGATAATCCCTGATGCCAAATAACAAAGCCCGAATAGCCCGATGCCACCAGCAACGGATAATGAACCGCCACGCCCTTGGCCTTAAGGGTTTCGGCGACGGTACGCGCGAAAATCGCTCCGGCGACCAGCGATAACCCCCAGGAAATCAGCGCCGCTCCGGCACCGACAAAACATACGCTGATATAAGCGCCGCGCGCCGTATTAATCCGTCCCGCCGCCGCCTGTAACAGCCGCCTTGCTGGCGGCGTTCCAGCCAGCGCATAACCCAGCACCAGTATCAAAATCATCTGCCCGGTAAAGCGCAACAAGCTCCAAAAGCTGCCGCCCCAAGCGTCGATGGTTTGCAAAATCCCATAATCGGCCAGCGTCACGCTTAAAATCAAAACCAGGGCCGTTAACAGCACTGCGATAACCAGCGGGTCGGGTATCCAACGCTCAACCATTTTTACAAAAAAGTCGCTTAATTTTTTAATCACCTCGGTCTTCTCCTTCGTCAACTCCATCGCCTTCGCTAAGCTTATACATAAAATTCAGGAGTTCTTGAAGTATTAGTAGTATTTAGCGACTGCTTTTCTGCTTGAAAAGTAATTTTCAGGCATAGTTGCATTGAAAATGACCAACCGTCGAACAACGATTCATTCGCCCATAGAACGATGGATTTAATAGAATTAGACAACATAGACCCCCTAAGATGTTCATACAAGCTCGCAAGAAACCAGTTCACTAATTAGGTTTGGGCTAAGTATTTTGATTAAGGTACAATCTCGCCCGAATCGGTGCGGAAATAGCTTCAAAAACATCCTTTTCAAGACAAATCCGGGGCTAAAAGTAAACTTTGCAATTATTTAAAATCCATTTTATTAAGCGAATTCAATAAATTGGGCCTGTAGCTCAGCTGGTTAGAGCAGTGGACTCATAATCCATTGGTCGGAGGTTCGAATCCTCCCGGGCCCACCATTTTTTAAATCGTTATAAATAAAGGGTTTTATCTATAATCCATTAGCGAAAAAGACGCTGTTATCCAACCCTATAAAACCATATATTTCTTCAGGTCACGATTAGGTCACGTTTTTAGGTGCTTTTAATGGGTACACGGGGTGACGTAAAATAAACCTCACCTTAGACTAGAGTCCGATCTGTCCAAAAGGTTCTGACGACGTACATGCAACACATCAGTCGTTTGATTCAGACTAATTTGTTTGCCAAACGTAGTTTGATCGCATTATTCAAACCGCCACCGAATGCTGATGGAAGAACACCACAGATGGCGCTGGCCTTATGAGTAAATTTAACTGGGACAGCAGTGGGTCAGACTCCCTGGATTTATCGCTGTTGCGTTACCCTATTCTTGAGCAATACGGTGATAAATTCAACGCCGCAGAGCCCGATGGTTATCCTAGATCAAGACGCTCCCTAAACCAGTTTCGTCATCTCGTGCAAAGTAAACGTATCAACCGCGCCCTCAGTTGTTGCCATATAGTCCTGCAAGTGCTGCGCACTCATATGTGTCTCCCATTGTTCTCAGCATCCCCAGTTCTCGTAAAACAAAAAATGGGCCGGGGGGCGCACTCCATTGGGTTACACCCGCCGTCGTCAACCCCAACTCAAATCGTGTTGGCTGAACGGTAAATCCCGAAAACGTTTACCGGTGATCTGAAAAATCGCGTCGCCGATTCCGGATTGAACCGAAGTCGCGCGGTCGTGCCCCATTCCCCGCATCCAGTGCCCGGTTTCGAAGAACTGGATATTGATTTCGGGTGGATCTTCCTTGATGCGTGATACGGAAAAGCGGTCGAAGTTGTTCTCGACAATACGCCCATTAAGGACCGTGTTGGCCTGATGCATTGCGTCGTTGTAGAACCAGACAATCTGCCCCTCAAGCTGCTTTTTGACGGAGAGAGGATTGATAAGGCTAAAGCCCTGATCCAGGGCCACATCGACCCGGTCGAGCCTGACGACTCCTTCCCGGCTGACAGAAACCGTATGCACCATCGCGCTGATAGTGGCCGTTCCGCTTGCTTCAGCGCCTTTTTCCTCTAGCGCAATAGCGCGCGCTTTGCCTTCTGGTAGTGGCGACCCCCAATCTGACATCTCAGCGACCATATCCAGTGCCCTGATCATATCGTCCCGATGCGGGAGATCCGTTCGGGCGATCAACTCGCGCCGATAGAGATACGGGTCTTTTCCGGCAGTGCGAGCGAGCTCATCGATGAACGTCTCACGATAAAATTCGTGCGCGGCCTGACCCACACCCCGGCGCGTGCCGCATGGAATATGGAATTGGGTCATGTGATTGGTAAACCGGTAGTTCGGCACATAGTAGCGCGAGGTGTCATTAAATGACGAGGTTGGGCCGAATCCGTCCTCCTGCATTCCAGTGCGCACCTCAAGCGCGACCGGCCAACCGTCTGCATCGAGACCTGCCCGCAAACGCGCGACGCCCATGGCGCGATAGGTTGTACCGACAAAATCCTCCTCGCGGGTCCATAGCAGATGAATTGGTGTGCCACGATTAGCGTTGGCAATCATGATGGTTTGTTCCGCCTGGGGACCGTTACCATTTCGACCAAAACCACCACCAAGATGACAAAGATGGATGTAAACGTTCTCCTCCGGGATGCCAGTGATTACAGACGCGCTGCGCCGAGTCTCTTGAGGGCTCTGATCACCGAGCCAAATATCGACCCGGCCATCGGTAACCAACGCGGTCGCGTTGCCGGGCTCCATCCGAGCACGGGGCAAATAAGGGGTCGAATACGTCGCTTCCACTATTTTGTCTGCACTGACCGTCGCAGCATCAACATTGCCTTCGTCAACGCGCACGGTACCGGGCTGATCCATCGCATCCATAAGTTCTTGATGCATATCGGCGGTGTTGGATGTTGCACTTTGTGGCGGGATATCCCACTCGATTGGCATCTGATCCAGCGCGGTCTTGGCCTGATACCAGGAGTCCGCAACAACGGCGACCGCGCCACTAAATTGGCGCCCACGAAGCAAAGACGGATCCGGAATCGGCAGCTGTTGGGCAGACTGCACGCCGGGCTGATCGCGAACTGCATCAAAATCGTAACTTTTAACGTCGCCGCCGTAAACCGGGCAAGCCCTGACCGCGGCCCATTTCATCCCAGGCATTCGAACATCGATTCCATAAACAAGTTCGCCCGTTACCTTCGCCGGCACGTCGAGGTTATTTTGTTCTTTGCCCATCAGCGTCCACTCACTCGGTGGTTTGATATTGATGGTCTCGGGATTCGGGTGCGGCGTCTCGGTCGCCAGATAAGCGACCTGTCCATAGGTGGTAGTGCGACTACTTTGTTGATGGGTAATAACGCTGTCTTTTGCTGTCAGCTCAGACGCTGGAACGCCCCACTGCCCAGCTGCCGCGAGCAACAGCCGCTCTCGCACTTCCGCACCGGCAAGCTGTAAATAGTAGCGACCGTCACGCACCGAAGATGCCTCGTTGGTTCGCATCCGACGATAAAGGCTGTCGGGAATACCCCGCACCGGCTCTCGACCTCTGAACAAGGGTTCACCTCCACCAATAGGGTCAAAGGCGCCATCCCCCATAACGTCGAGCGTCCATTCGGGTGCCGACTCCCGGGCATCCCGGTTGGCCGAAGCGTACTGAGGTTGAACTTTGCTCCAGTCGCACTGAAGCTCTTCGCACACCATCATCGCGTTGGAAGTCCATACGCCCTGGCCCAGTTCGGTCTGGGCGATGCGAATGGTCACCATGTCGTCGGGGTCGATAACGATCCAGGCATTGATTTCCTGCACTTCAGGTTCTTCGTACCAAGGCGCGCCCGCAATAATCGCCGCATCAGCGGTTTTCGGCGGCACCCAAAACCCGAGCACAAAGGCACCCGTAGCTAGACCCGTTGTTGTGAGAAATTCGCGACGATCAATGGTAGCGCTATTTTTCTGGCTCACTTTTGAATTTGGCTTACTCATCGGTTCACGCCTCTCGAGTCTGCATTAATTCTGCTGCCCGGTGGATGGCCTGCCGAACTCGGTGATACGTGCTACAGCGACAAATATTGGTAATTTCGGTGTCGATTTCAGCATCCGTGGGATTCGGGTTCTTTTCGAGCAACGCCAACGAAGCCATAATCATTCCAGACTGGCAGTAACCGCACTGCGGCACATCAAACTCTTTCCAGGCGACCTGGACCGGATGGTCGCCCTCCCGCGAGAGTCCTTCTATGGTCGTGACCGACTTCCCTTCCGCCGCTACTACAGGCACTCTGCAGGAGCGAAGCGGGACTCCGTCCAGATGCACGGTGCACGCGCCGCACTGGGCGATGCCACAACTGAACTTGGTGCCCGTCAATCCCACCTGCTCTCGAATCACCCAAAGCAATGGAGTCTGTGGATCGACCTCAACAGAATAGGAGGCTCCGTTAACTTCTAGATTAATTGCCATCCATCCCCTCTGAATGTGTAAAACAGCGTGGCGAATTTATCATAGCATTTTTAAACAGCGTCTTCGCCCCACCCTTGTACCTTGCAAATGCCACAGCCATGAATTGGTATTCTTCCTATCGCACAAGCTGAATGCTAAACTTTCCAAAAGTACAAAACTGAAAACATCAAATCCCAGGGAGCAGTAATGTCAGGTTTAAATTCATTGAGTCGAAGAGAGTTTTTGGCACAAACAGCTGCTTTAACGGCAGCTTCATCTTTACCTACAAGTTCTTTCGCTCAGGAAAGCATGCTCACCCGAGCTATTCCGGGAACAGATGAGCAGCTACCGGTGATTGGGCTGGGTGCTCCAGATTTATTTTTTACAACACCACCCGAAGACCCTGAGCTACCCAGGTCGCTTCTTCAGGCGATGGTTGATAGCGGCGGTCGAATATTCGATACACCGGCATTTTTTAGACCTGATCCGCCGGATGTTGGTGGCATTGTTAGAGAAATGAACCTGCAGGACGAATTATTCCTGATCGGAAAAATTACCGTGGAAGGCAAGCAAGCCGCTATGGAGCACTTTGACAAAACTGCTGCCAATCTGGGTAGAGAACAAATGGATATGATGCTGGTACATAACTATAAAGATTTGGCGAGTAACTGGGCGGTTCTGAAGGAAGCCAAGGCCGAAGGCAAGGTTCGCCATATAGGGATCAGTCGTACGCATAATGCCGACAATGAAACGCTGGAACAATTTATGCGGGCGGAGCGGCCAGAGATTATTATGCTTGGCTACAATATGCACCAAAACGAGCATGAAGAGCGCATTCTGCCCCTCGCACAGGATATGGGCATGGGTGTTGTTGTGGTCGAGCCATTTAGAGTGATCGACGACGGCGCGTTTTTCAGCGTAACGGCTGGCAAAGAACTACCCGATTGGGCGGCTGAATTCGATTGCGAAAGTTGGGCACAGTTTTCGCTTAAATATATTCTTTCCAATCCAGCGATTACCAGCGTTATAACCGAAACCAGCAGTGTGAGGCACGTGATTGATAATATGCGTGGTGGCTACGGACGACTTCCGGATCAAACCATGCGCAAACGCATGTCGGAGCATTTTTACTCGCTGCTGTAGCGAAAGAATAGACAGCAGCGCTCGATAACGGGCGCTGTTTAATTCGCTACACCAGGCTCCTTTTTCGCAAATTCAGTATACGGCCCCAACAGTAAAAAACAGATACAGGCGAAAACCAGCCCACCCATATATACCGTTAGCAATAACGAAATCGATCCGTTATCAAGGGCATACCCGGTCAAGTAAGCACCTAAACTCTGGCCTAACTGAAAGGCGGCAAAAATCCAGCCAAACAATGCACCAAAGTTTTTCATTCCGAAGTATTTGCTGGTGAAGAAACTCAGAATATCGAATTCTGCACCGGTCGCCATGCCAACCAAAAATATAGCAACAATGGCATCAAACCCGCTAACGCCCTGAATAAACATAAAATAGCCTATCAGGGGGCCAACGAAGAACATGAGGGCGACATAAGGCGCAAATATCCGGTCCATCAAGAACCCTGCGAGTACCCGACCAAAGATGACCGCGATTCCCAATACGGAGAGAACCTTTGCGGCCTCAGCAACGGCGACACCACTGACTATAAGTAGTTGTTTCATGTGGATGGTGACCCCACTCATAGTAATGCCAAGCACAAAAAACGAAACCATCAATAACCAGAACATACGTTTGGAGAATGCTTCTTTAATGCTGAAGCCGGTCGCCTTTCCAATGTGATCGTGCTCTTCGGGGGACATTTTCCCGGCACCATCCTTTCGCAGGCCCATCTCTGAACTGGAATTCTTCACCAGGATGAAACAAACAACACCTGATATAACTATTATGCTGCACCCCAAAGCAATATACGCCCCACGCCATCCGTAGGCGTTCGACACGGCTTCGATGAAAAGGGGTGCCATAAATGCCCCCAACCCAACGCCAGACAATCCAACACCCAGAGCCAAACCCCGCTTCTTATCGAACCACCCCAACAGAACTTTTGAGTATGATCCCACACCCGTACCGGCGCCAAGAATTCCCATCAAGCAGATACCGATATAAAAACCCACGATGGATGAGTTCAACATAGACATCGAACAAACTGACAGGCCAAGTAATAAAATGGATGGCAGCAATACTCGTCGAACGCCATATCTGTCGATTAGCCAACCGACAATTGGAGAGGTGATCACGATGCCCCAACCGAACAGGAACATGGCAAAGCCGATTGAAGCAAAGCTCCAGCCAAACTCGTCGTGCAGTAACGGAGCGAATGAGCTGAAACTGAAAACAATCGCCACCGCCCATCCCATCGCCGTGCCAACCACACACGCCAAGAGCACGTACCATCCGTAAAAAATGCCTGTATTCCCCCCGTTCGATTCCGCTGATTGCATCGATATACCTGTTGCTGCCGTCTTCGCTCAGCCGCCAAAAGGACGAGTTAATCTAGCACCCCAACAACATAGCATTGATGAGATACCAGTACAGTGCATTAATCTACCTTAAGATTCGCTTAAGAAGTACCTTTGCACTCTCTTAATACTCATAGCGAATATTGAGTGTGGATGGCACAAAGGAATGGGGTTACCACTCCTCTATGTAGGTAATCAGTTCTCCCAACTCTTCGATCTCTATTCGTATCACATCGCCAGGTTTCAGATACACGCCCTTGCCATGCCCCACTCCTGCGGGTGTCCCCGTCGCGATAATATCGCCAGGGTAAAGCGTAACGTGCTTGCTTAAATTTTCTATCTGCTCGGCATAATCAAATATAAGCTGAGAACTGTTGGAATCCTGATGCAAAGCATCATTCACCCAAAGCTTGATATCGAGATTGTTTGGATCCTTCACCGCAGATAAAGGTGTTATCCAGGGGCCGGTCGGTGCCGCGCCCATAAAACACTTCTGGCCAATCCAGTCGAACAGAAATGGAACATCGAACCGCTTCATCAGGTCACGGGCAGACAAATCGTTAAGGATGGTAAAACCCGCCACGTAATTCATCGCGTCATCCAAATTAACCTCTCGAGCCTCTTTGCCGATCACAATAGCAATTTCGGCCTCCCAGTCGAGCTGCTTTGTAAACTCAGGAATAGCCACTGTTGTTTTTGTAGGAACCATTGTCGGTTGAGGTGGTTTCATGAAGAAAAAAGGACTCATTTCGTCCTTATTCGGCTTTTTACCCGTCATCTCCTCAAGATGATCTATATAGTTTGCTCCGGCGCAGTAAAGTGCCTGTGGGTATCGAACAGGTATATCCAATTTAACTTCGTCGAGAGCAATCCCTTGCGCAGCTGAATCGTCAATCTCTGCGGCAATTCGCAAAAGGATCGGGGCACATTGTTCCCACGAGTTCAGGATTTCGAGTAAAGACGACGTGGGAAGTTTTGGAATCGAAAAGTTCTTGCTGTTTTCGGCCAGACTATACACCTGACCGTTGACCAAAATACCGGGACAAACCTGTCCGTCTCCAATTATAAAATTGAGCAAATGATACTGGGTCATTGATAGTTCCGGAGCCAGTCCGGCTCAGTTCAAAAAATGTATCCGGTCAGAAATACCGACAAGCGCATTTGCGCGCCCTTCATTGATCTGCCAGCGTTGTATTTCATACGCTACCACACCACAAACAACAAAAGGATCTTGTGCGATAAGACTTTTTACTTTCTCAAAACCTTCACACCTGACCATGGTCATTTCACTAGATCTTCGCAACAATGTTTTGGTCGTACCGTTTAAATTTGACTTGTTTACAATACCTTGCGGCAACGTCGATCAATCGTGCGGGCCGCACGGAGGAATTATAAATATACAGCCACGATCTCCAATACATCACTCAATTCTGTAGTAAAAATTTCAATTTAGCCCAATCGTTTATCCTCCCTTAAAGCAATTGCTTGCAATCGAACCACATTGACTGGGTTATCGCGTCCACATATGGTAATTTCCAACTCCTCAATACCTAGATATTGTGTCAAATCGCACAACCAGGTGCTTTATACGCTATTTTTATGCTAGTACGTCTCGAGGACGATAAATGAAAAATGTGCTTTTTTTCGCTCTGCTAAATCTGGCCTTGCTCGCTAGCTGTAACGGTGGCGACGCCGAATCCGGCAGTGGCGGCGACGACATGGCCAGCAGCGCGCCTGGCGGTGGCGGCGGGACCAGCAGCCCCGCCACGACGACCAGTTTCGCAGCGGCACTTACGCTCGATGGTGGTGCTGCGACACGTACCGGTCAGGCCCAATACCGCTGTTGGTCAAGTGGTTGTTGGGAGGTGGTCTGGTGCGGTCATGCCATTTGTGATGGTTCATGGACCTGGAACGATTTTCCGCACAGCGGTCAATTTTCTTTTGTCTGGGAAGGAGTCAATGAAAAATGTGCTGGCTCACCGCCCTATCAGTTCCGTATCAATGGAGAGACAGTACAGTCGGGGGAAATAGCACAGTGGGGTTCTTGTTCTGAGTGCCCGGACTCCTCGGGTAACTTTTCCCAAATTTTTACCAATTATAATTTGGGCAGTTACGCGCTAACCAAAGGAGATACGATTACTTTGTGGGCACAAACAGAGTTTTCATGTGGGATAAATGGCGCGGGCGCCTACGCCGCCCACAACAGAATATCGGTGAGTGGTACGGCAACCGAGTAACGGACGAAACCGCCCGATTTTTCAATCTGTTCGGTAAAACGTGATTAGGAATTATCCAGGCGGAAGTTCCTGATCACGCAGTAAGCCCTAACTTAATCCGCTCAGGTGTCAATGGCATCTGGCGCGCCCGAAAGCCCGTTGCGTCAAAAACCGCATTGCCAATGGCTGCCGCGATGGCTACATGTGCCGGTTCGCCAGCACCACCCGGCGCTTCATCCGGTCGGTTAATCAGGACGATATCAATGGCTTCCGGTACTTCCATTGAATCGAGAATTGGGTAGCTGTTCCAGTCAAGACTGCGAACATTTTCCTGATCAAACAATACCTCCTCCCAAAGGGCGCGGCTTGCGCCCTGAACAACATTGCCTTCCAAAGTTCCGCGCAAACCCAGAGGATTTATTATAAGGCCACAATCGTGGGCCACGACAAAACGCCGCGGCCATATCCGGCCGGTGGTGCGATCAACTTCAACTTCGCAGACCGTGGCAACATAGGTGCCATAACCACCAAACAGGGCGACCCCGCGGCCTCGGGCTATATTGTCGGAATCATTATTATCAGTGGCTGGAGATGGCCTTGTTTCCCAGTTCGCGGCCTTTGCCACCGCCTCGATAACTTCAATTTCGCGCGGATTTTTTAAGTATTTCAGACGAAAAGCAATTGAATCCTGGCCGGTTGCAGCGGCCGCTTCATCAATAAAGCTTTCGTGTGCAAAACTCACCTGCTTTTTCTGCGGCGAGCGCATATGGGCGCACCTGAGCGGCGATGCCACCTCTTGGAACGCTTCAATTGTTTGAAAATATTCGACCTGGTTTGGAAATTCGTAAGATTCGTCGGGGGTAGCAAAATTATGCTCATCCCATTTTTGCCAACCCATTTGCATGCCGGCCAAAGTGTCCCCTGGGTTTGACGGATTGTTTTTGACGTCCCAACCCGAAAAACCTTTGGCATGAAATAGCCAGGCGCTCAAATCTCCATTCGCATCAACTCCGGCTTTCAATGAAACCACCGCTGCAGGAGCCTTTGGATCCCAGCCATGGCCCTCATGGCGCATCCATTGAACGCGAACCGGTTGACCAATTTCGCGGGAAATGATGGCTGCCTCAAACGCAGACTCATCACCATCGCTACGACCATAAGATCCAGGGCCGGGCAACCAGATAACATGGACTTGCTCTTGCTCCAGAAGGAGCATCTTGGAGACCCCGGCGCGCACATCGTGCGGTTTTTGCGCATCGGTATAAATAACCACGTTTTCGCCGCTTGCATCGACGACCGCAACCGAAGGCGCCATCCGCGCATGCGACTGAAATGGTATTTCGTATTCGGCCTCTATGACGCGCGCGGAGTCTGCCAGCGCCTGGTTAGTCGGACCGAGTTCGTATGCCTTTTGCCCTCTGGGAACATTGTAGTTCTTTCTACCAAATGTCATGGTCTGGCCGTTGGAAACAACCGGCGGCGCTTGCCGAATATAATCGTAGAGTTGGTCCATGTGCGGAAAGGGTGCCTCAGTTTCCGTCCACTCAACCTCTAGCTGCCGAGCTGCCTTAATCGCACCCCATTCGGTATCGGCGACAACCGCCAAAAGATTGCGCTTATGAACGACTCTTGCGCCTGCAATGTCGGCAATCGACTGTGCATCGGCGCTCACTGGCAGGGCGTTAGCAACCGGCGGACGAATCATCCGCCCATGCACCATGCCGGGCAAAGTAACATGATGACAAAACTCGGTGGTACCGAGAATCTTACCCGGAATATCCTTGCGCACCACGGATGTTCCCACAACCTTGTAATCCTCAACATTCTTGATTTGAGCGGTGCCAGTGGCTCTCAAGGCATTACCATATTTCTTGTTCCAATCCAGCCGGGTTCCGAAACCCTCTTCTGAAATGAGTTCCCCGTAGGAAATGCTGGTATCCGAAGAACCCTTGACGAAGATGTTTCCGTCCTCAACATCCAGATTCTCTGCGGCTTGCCCAAGGATTTCACTGGCGCGGCCAACCAGTATCTGACGCGCTTCGGCAGCGGCGTTTCTTAACGGTTGGGCACCCCAGCGGCAAGCCGAGCTGGCGCTTGATCCGCCCTGATCTGGCGTAAGGTTAGTATCGCCCAACACCGTGGTCACCGTGTCGACCGAAACGTCTAATTCTTCAGCGACTATCTGCGCCATGGCAGTGCCCACACCCTGAGCCATGTCGGTCTTTCCGAAGAATGCAGTCACTTCACCATTTGCATCAATTGCCAACCAGGCATCCAATCGGTCGGGGGCTGTGTTTCGCGGCTGGACGGCAGTCTCTGTGCTCGAAGGACGTTCACTCATACATGCGGTAAGAGACCCGGCTGTACTTACGGTTACCAGCAGGGAAGCGCCACCCTTGAGCAATTCACGTCGATTCATTTGTGGGTTAACTTTCATGATTTTCACTCATCTCATCAGCCGCGCTACGCACTGCACGTAGCATCGACATATGTGCACCGCACCGACATTTCAGCCCGGACAGAAATTTTCGAATATCCTGATCGCTGACGTCGGCATCTTGCTCGAGCGCGGCCACGGTGGTCATGATCCACCCGTTAGTGCAATAACCACACTGCGTTGCCTGCTCCTTGATAAACGCTTTTTGGACCGGATGGGGGTCGCTCTCAGCACCTAAACCATCCATTGTTCGTATCGTTTTGCCCTCAGCGACAGCCATTGGAGTCACGCAGGAACGGATCGCCTCACCGTCCATGATTACAGTACAAGCACCACACTGAGCCAAGCCGCAACCAAACTTCGGCCCCTTTAAGGCAAGATCGCCGCGCAAAGCGTAAAGCAGCGGCATGTCCGGGTCGGCCTGTACCTCTTGCTGCTCACCGTTAATGTTGAATACAAACCGCGCCATACTTAACCCTCCTCGGTAAAGTGGTCAAGGAGTATAAAGCACATGTTTGGCCAATTGAAATGCGTTTATCAAAGTGTTTACATTTAGGCGACTCCTTTGTTAGCCTTAACTCACTATGAAAAATACTCATCCAAAAATCACAAAATTTATCCTTCTATGTCTGTCTTTGCTATGGGTGGCCTGGGCGGGTGCGCAGACCACGCCCGAAGCCCAGAACATGGAGCTCGTGGCTCACCATCCGTTGGATGGACGCCCGTCTTATCAGCCCATGCCGCATCGTTATGGCGATCGTTGGATTCTTTTCACGGGCCACCACGCGGGCGAGGCCATCAACTCACTAAATGGTGAACTCGAAGGCAATGGCACCTCGGTCCTTGATGTTACAGACCCGAGCAACCCGGTCTATCTCGCCCACATCCCAGCTCCACCCTGGCAAGCCGAAGGATCATTGTCTTTAGGCACGGGTGCGCAGCACGAGCAGATCTGCAATAGCGAGGATCTGCCTGGCGGTACAGCGGGTCGTGTTTATATGATGCGTTCTCTAGGCAACATTGCGCACGAGGTC
>JABJKL010000038.1 GCA_018660405.1 Pseudomonadota bacterium
ATGAGTTAAGACGTAGCATGGCGGCATGGAAGCGCCGTGGCGGCTTGGAAAAATTTGAACATAAACTGATTACAGGAATGACCAATAATGGCTACCCGGCAGCATTTGCCGAGCGGATATTTCATCAAATTAAAGGTTTTGGCGAGTATGGTTTTCCCGAATCGCATTCAGCAAGTTTTGCTTTGTTAGCCTATGCCTCCTCATGGCTCAAGTGTTATTACCCGGAAGTGTTTGTCTGTGCTTTATTAAATAGCCAACCGATGGGGTTTTATGCTCCGGGCCAATTGATTTATGACGCGTGCCGGCAGGGCGTTGAAATTTTGCCTGCCGATATTCGCCATAGCGACAAAGACAGCAAATTGGTGAAGACATCCACTGGCAGCTCGGGTGAAGATAGATATTCTGTCCGTCTGGGCTTGCGCCAAATTAAAGGTTTGTCCAGCAAAGCTATGGACCGCATTCCCAGGTTACGTCATAAATTGTCCAGTCAAGACAAACTCATCAGCATAATGGATTTGCGTAGTCATCACTTTTCACAGCACGACTTGCAAGCATTAGCGGCTGCTAATACCTTAAAAGAGACGAGTGGGCATCGCCATCAAGCCGTTTGGGATGCTATTAAACTCAATTTCGAAGCGGGCGATGATTTATTGAAAAATAGTTATCAGCGGGAAGCTCCGCCGTTGTTACGCAAACCTGGAGTTGGTGAAGAAGTGCTTAAAGACTATCAAAGTATGGGCTTTAGTCTGCAATCGCATCCGCTAGCTTTATTACGTGAGTCCTTTCAATCTCTGGGTTGGCTGCATTCATCGCAATGCTGGCAAGCACACGATGGAAGCTATGTTGCTTGTGGTGGTCTGGTTGTAGGCAGACAAAGACCAGCGACGGCTTCTGGTGTGGTGTTTGTATCTCTGGAAGATGAATATGGTATTTTGAATGTGATCGTGTGGCCCGCGATTGCAGCAAAATACCGTCAGGCATTATTGTGTTCGCGCTTGTTGTTGGTCAAAGGCCGTCTACAGGTTCAGCAGGGCGTATTACATTTAATTGCGGGCTATCTTGCCGATTGCAGTCATTATTTGAGTGATTTACCCATCGTTTCGCGCGATTTTTACTAGTGCAGCGTCCTAAACTATATAGGCTTTGTTTAGACTTGTTTTTTATTGGCTTTCTAGAACTTGATAAACGCTGGCAGAAAGAGCTAAATAGCTTTGACAGCGCAGCGCCCCATCTATATGATTCGCGCCCAAATAAAGCGCTACCAGACGTTCCAATAAATGGACGGATTTAGCGGATATTATTTGGATCGAATTGTTACTAAAACCAGTGGGTTGCGGACGTTATTAATCAGTTTGTGACTCCTTGAAGGGAATTGCCATGGCCGTACAAAAAAGTAAAAAATCGACTTCACGACGCGGCATGCGCCGATCACACGATGCAATGGGTACACCAACATTATCCATTGACCCGACGACTGGTGAGCAGCATTTGCGCCATCGAGTCACTGCGAGTGGCTACTATCGGGGCAAAAAAGTCGTTGAAGTTAAGAACGTAGAATGAGGTAGACCCTTACCGGGTCTTCGACAGATAAACACACGATGACTGGCGCTGTAAGCGGTAGGTCAACGACCACAGTTGCAGTAGATGCAATGAGTGGCGATGGTGGTGCTGAAGTAACCGTACCTGCTTCGCTGAATGTTTTACGCAAGGATCGCGATATTCAATTACTGCTGGTCGGTGGCGTAGAGAAAATAGAGCAATTGCTTGGCAATTACTCCGATGTCGCTGACCGACTCGAGATACAGGCCGCTAGCGAAATCGTGGAAATGGATGAGCCACCAGCGCTCGCTTTAAAGAAAAAGAAAGATTCCTCTATGCGTGTGGCCATTGATATGGTCAAAGCAGGGCGTGCTCAAGCGGCAGTGAGTGCGGGTAATACCGGCGCTTTAATGGCGACTTCCCGATTTGTACTCAAAATGATCCCTGGTCTTGATCGGCCGGCCATTTGCGGAGAATTGCCGACTCTAAGCGGTCACGTTCGAATGCTTGATTTAGGTGCTAATGTAGATTCCGGCCCTGATATGCTGCGTCAGTTTGCCATCATGGGTTCGGTATTGGCCGCAGAAGTTGATGACATTAACGAGCCTAGTATTGGGCTATTAAATATCGGCGCAGAAGACATAAAAGGTAGCGAGGTAGTGAAACAGGCTTCTAGTTTAATTGCTGCTACCGGTTTGAATTATAAAGGTTATATTGAGGCTGATGACATCTACTCGGGCCGTGTAGATGTGATTGTTGCAGATGGTTTTTCTGGAAATATTTCACTCAAGACCAGCGAAGGAGTCGTAAAGTTTATTATGGGCGTTATGCGGGAAGAATTTTCCAGAAACCTCATCACCAGGTTCGTCGCCTTAATCGCGCTGCCAATAATGAAGGCGGCCGGAAAACGTATGGATCCTCGTCGTTACAATGGAGCTTCATTGTTAGGCTTGCGAGGCACAGTAGTAAAAAGTCACGGCGGTGCCGATGTTATGGCATTTGAATATGCAATTATCGAGGCGGCCAAGGAGGCGAAAATGAGTGTGTCTGAACGTATAAGTGCAGCCATTGAGCAGCAGATGGAATCTGTTGGAGAAAATTCTACTTAGAAACTCTTATAATAGACTTATAAAACAAATATATATATTATAAATATCAAGTAAATTATTATGAGTTTTTCATTTGTATTTCCCGGTCAGGGATCCCAAAGGGTGGGCATGCTCAGCACTTTAGCTGAGCACACAGCGCTCGTTACGGACACTTTTTCAGAAGCTTCTGACGCTCTGGCTTATGATCTTTGGGATCTATGTCAGAACGACCCAAACGAGCAATTATCTCAAACTGAATTTACCCAACCAGCCTTGCTAGCAGCGGGTGTGGCAGTGTGGAAAGTTTGGTTAGCAGAAACAGGTTTAAAACCTGCTTCTATGGCGGGTCATAGCCTGGCTGAGTTTACCGCATTCGTCTGCGCCGGTGCTTTGCCATTTAGCGAAGCAGTCAAATTGGTGCGTGATCGCGGCGTTTACATGCAACAAGCCGTACCACAAGGTGTGGGCGGAATGGCTGCGGTGATTGGACTGGATGACGAAGGTGTGCAAAAGGCATGTGAGAAGTATCGTGGTGATGATGTATTACAGCCTGTGAACTACAATGCCCCAGGACAAGTTGTCGTTGCCGGCCATGTTGCGGCTATTGAACGACTCGCCAGTAACGCTAAAGAGGTGGGGGCAAAGCGTGTATTACCATTGTCTGTTAGCGTGCCTGCGCACAGCGAACTTATGATGCCAGCGGCTGAAATGCTCGCAGAACGGCTGGAGAGTGTCTCCCTGACAGCCACAAATATACCGGTTTATCATAATGTTGATTACTCTGTCGCTGGAGACGTAGATTCTATTAAGGCAAAACTAGTACAACAATTGCATTCGCCAGTGCATTGGAGCAATTCGATTCGAGCGATGCGGGCTGCGGGTACTGATACATTCGTTGAGTCAGGACCAGGCAAAATTCTGGGTGGCCTCATAAAAAGGATTGATCGCGACGTGACTTCGTTTAATGTTGATACACCTGAAGCTATGCACGCCTGCGCTAGTGCTCTTTCAACGTAATATTGCCTAATCACGCAAAGAGGAAGAACAATGAACGAACCAGTAACTAAAGAACTTCAGCCTAAAGTATGCCTTGTTACGGGCGCGTCACGAGGAATTGGTAAAGCGATTGCTATTGAGCTGGGTAACAAAGGTTATACCGTTATTGGCACTGCAACGACTCAGGGCGACGCAGATAATATCTGTGGGTATTTGGCTGAGGCCGGTATTACTGGGCAAGGGCAGCTATTGAACGTGAACAACGCCGACCAGGTGACCAGTTTATTTAAAAGCATTGCAGAGTCCTATGAGGCGCCACTGGTGTTAGTTAATAACGCGGGCATTGCTAGAGATAATTTGTTGATGCGAATGAAGGAAGAGGAATGGGACGACATTTTAAACACCAATTTAAAATCTGTTTACCGCCTAAGTAAGGCAGCATTGCGCGCTATGACCAAGGCACGATTTGGTCGCATCATAAGTATTACTTCTGTGATTGGTGTTTCTGGCAATGCTGGTCAGTCTAACTATGCAGCAGCCAAAGCGGGTATTATTGGTTTTAGCAAATCATTGGCACAGGAGGTTGGTTCACGCGGCATTACCGTGAACACCGTTGCTCCAGGGTTTATTCAAACCGATATGACGGATGCATTATCAGAAGATCAAAAGTCGGCATTGCTATTGAACATCCCGGCTCGCCGTTTAGGCGAGCCTGAAGATGTCGCGAGTGCGGTAGCATATCTGGCCAGTGACGAGGCTTCTTATATAAACGGGGTTACTTTGCATGTTAATGGCGGCATGTATATGAGTTAATATTAGTGCCCTTAAATAAGAAACTTGCGCTTTATATTTGTTAATTTGCGAAGCATCAGTACAATGTGCACCACGTCGGACGACGGGCTTGTGAATCGATTTCGATTCTGGGTAAATTGTTGTCTGGATCAGCTCAAACTTTGGAGGCTATTATACCCATGAGCAGTTTAGAAGAACGCGTACGTAAGATTGTTGTTGACCAACTGGGTGTTGGAGAAGATCAGGTCACGCTTGAAGCGTCTTTTGTGGATGACTTAGGTGCTGATTCACTGGATACAGTTGAATTGGTTATGGCACTGGAAGAAGAGTTTGATACTGAGATTCCGGATGAAAAAGCCGAAAAGATAACAACAGTTAAAGAAGCTGTTGATTACGTCACGGCTAATTCTTAATAGTTTTCATTGATTGGGTGGCGGGATTGCTGTCACCCAATCATCTATAATAAGCCGGTGTTAGCCGGTATTTTTTTGTCGGGTATTCTTTGTGCTGGCCTTGATAAGCCGAAGAAATTGTTCTGACTTAAATAAGATTGTATGGTGCGCGGCCTTCGTTATAGGCTTAGCCACACTAAGGTTGTGAAGATGAACAAACGTCGCGTAGTAGTAACAGGACTTGGGGTTATGTCTCCGGTCGGGCTCGATTTGACAGAAAATCGAAGAAATATCTTTGCTGGCGTTAGTGGTATATCCAGAATTTCCAGTTTTGATCCAGAGGGTTTTTCATGCCAGGTCGCGGGTGAAATGCCTGACTTTGATGTTGAAAACTATATGAGCGCCAAACAAGCGCGCAAGATGGATCGCTTTATGCAGCTTGGTTTTATCACCTCGCTAGCGGCATTGAAAGATAGTGGATTGGAGATAAACGATAGTAATTCTGCTCGAGTCGGCGTTTATGTAGGATCAGGTATTGGTGGGCTCAAGACTATAGAGATTACTACCAATATATACGAAGCAAAAGGTCCCAGACGTGTTTCACCATTTTTTGTGCCTAGCGCCATTATCAATATGATTTCGGGGAACGTGTCTATTGCAACAGGCGCATGCGGCCCCAATCTTTCCATGGTTACCGCCTGCACTTCGGGTACACATTCGATTGGTGAAGCTTCACGCCTTATTGAATATGGCGATGCTGATGTGATGATCGCGGGGGGTGCTGAGGCCGCAATTACCCACACAGGCATTGCTGGTTTTGGAAATTCAAAAGCACTGTCAACAAGGGATGTTGCACCTGATAAAGCGAGTTGCCCGTGGGACGAAGCTCGCGATGGTTTCGTGATGGGTGAAGGTGCGGGAATACTTGTTCTGGAAGAGCTTGAACACGCTAAAGCACGTGGTGCTCGAATTTATGCAGAGCTTTCAGGTTTCGGAATGAGTGCTGATGCTTATCATATGACGGCTCCACACCCAGATGGCGATGGGCCAGCGCGATGCATGGCGATGGCGATGAAACATGCGGAATTAAACGCTTCTGATATTGATTATATCAACGCTCATGGAACGTCAACACCACAAGGTGATATTGCTGAAACCAAGGCTGTAAAAAAGTGTCTGGGTGATGCAGCAACATCAGTGGTCGTGAGTAGCACAAAATCAATGATCGGCCATTTATTAGGGGCTGCTGGCGGCGTAGAGGCTGTCTATACCGTACTTGCGATTAAAGACCAGGTTGCGCCACCAACAATCAACCTGGAAACCCCGTCCGCCGAATGTGATCTGGATTATGTGCCAAATACAGCGCGGGAAATGCGTATCGACGCAGCACTCAGCAACTCTTTCGGATTTGGCGGCACAAATGGCACGCTGGCCTTTAAAGCTTACGTATAGAAGAGTACTAAAGGCGGGCGTATGTTTATGAATAGTGCTCCTGCGAAAAAACACCTTACACGAAGCATAGAAAAACCTAGGGATATCGTTCCTTCCGGTACAGTTTCAGCGACTGATCGAGGCTTTTTATATGGCGACGGTCTATTCGAAACGATCGCAGTTCAATCCAACTGTCCGCTGCTACTTGATCTACACTTAAATCGTCTGGCTGACGGATGCGAACGGCTTGATATTCCCATAGATGTCACCAAGGCACGTAAAGCAGTGCTTAAAGCTTGTACGGATGTTGAGCTAGGCGTTGTGCGTGTATCGTTAACTCGTGGCCAGGGCGGCGAGGGTTATAGGCCACCGGTGAATGCTCACCCCAATTTGATTGTATCAACACGCCCATGGCCTAATCGATTTACCGCGAACCAGGAGCAGGGCATTGAGACCGGTTTGTCTGATGTGCAATTATCTTGCCAACCGCTATTGGCGGGTCTAAAGCACATGAACCGTCTCGAACAAGTTATGGCGCGGCTCCATAGCCCAAAGGCGTGGCCTGAGGTGATAATGACGAACGCCAGCCGTGAGGTCATTGAAGGCAGTTTTTCTAATATCTTTTTACTGGACCCCAAGGGAGAATTAATCACACCCGACTTATCATCGTGTGGGGTCTCTGGTGTTATTCGCAAGACGGTGATCAATTTGGCGAATGATGAACGTCGACCTGTGGTTGTGCGAAACGTTCGCATTAGTGAGCTACTTTCAGCCACTGAGTTGTTCTTTACCAACAGCCTTATTGGCGTTTGGCCAATACGCAAATTTGAAGGGAAAATATTTGCGGTGAACTTTGCACGTGAAATGCACGCCAAGCTGCAGAGCATTAGCGCGGTGATCGATGCGTAAATTTGGCTACTTTATCTGCTTGTTGATCATTTGCGGTTGCGCCGCTAGTGCCTATTATGCCCATCACTTACTAGACCGGCCTTTATTTGCCGATGGCTTACTATCCGCTGATGGCTCGCGCTATGTGGTTCAATCTGGTACGTCAGTAAAACAAATTGCTACACAAATCAGTGAAAGCAATAATCGCTGGGATCGGTTTATTATTGAGTTTTACGGTCGTTGGGCAACCCGCAATGAAACGATTAAGGCTGGTGAATTTAATATTACCAAAGACGCCGACACTAAAGCGTTCTTTGCTACTCTAATCGCGGGTAAGGTCATCGAATACAGCTTTACCGTGCCGGAAGGCTGGACGTATCGCGAAATGCTCAATAAGTTAATGAGTTTAAGTCGAATTCAGCACCCAGCCGATGGATATCAAGCAGATGCCATAAGTCAGGCTTTGGATCTTGAACGAGGCAAAACACTTGAAGGGCTATTCTTTCCAGACACTTATTCTTACGTCAATGGTATTCATGGCACAGAGATTCTCAGGCAGGCGTATACCAACATGCAGACTCAAATTGAAGAGGCCTGGATAGCCAGGTCGACAACTTCATCGGAGATCAGCACACCCTATGAGGCACTTATTCTTGCCTCTATTATTGAAAAAGAGACTGGCGTTGAAGGCGAGCGCAGAAAAATTTCCGGCGTATTTCATAACCGATTGCGCATCGGCATGATGTTGCAAACCGATCCAACGGTTATTTACGGCATGGGCGATAATTTTGATGGAAACTTGCGACGCGTTGATCTTGAGACCGATACACCGTACAACACCTACACTCGATTTGGCTTGCCGCCCGGACCAATAGCCCTACCGGGCGAGCTATCACTGAATGCTGCGGTTAATCCTGAATCAACAACTGCTCTGTACTTTGTAGCCAACGGGCAGGGTGGGCATACGTTTTCAAACACTTTGGCAGAGCATAATCAGGCGGTAGCTGATTATTTGCGTAGCTCGCAGTAGGGCCGTTTCGGCAATTATCTATGAGTCCACAGGCCGGTATATTTATTAGTGTTGAAGGCTCAGATGGTGCAGGCAAGGGCAGCAATATAGAGTTTATACAACACTGGTTTAAATCTCGATTGCGGCAAGTCGTAACTACCCGTGAGCCCGGCGGCACACCTTTGGGTGAAAAAGTGCGCGAGTTGTTACTCGCAAAAAATTCGGCAGCCATCTCACCAATGACAGAACTGCTACTGATGTTTGCTGCTCGCTCGCAACACATTGAGGACGTCATTAAACCTGCACTATCTGGGAGCAGGGTAGTGCTGTGTGATCGTTTTACCGATGCATCTTTTGCCTATCAGGGCGGTGGTCGAGGACTTGCTAATGAGCAAATAGAACAACTAAAAAGACTGGTTCAAGGCGATTTACAGCCAGATCTTACTTTATTACTCGATATACCGATTGATGTTGGCCTGACGCGAGTAAGTAATCGTGGGAAACCTGACCGGTTTGATTCAGAGGCAGATGAATTCAAAACACGGGTACGTGCAGCCTATTTGCAACTTGCAGAAAACGATCCCGCGCGATTAGTAATAATTAATGCAGACCAGCCGTTAAAAGCGGTGCAGCGTGACATTGAAAGTGTGCTTGAATCCAGGTTCCCCTAGCGATGCCGCTAGCCCTTAAGGTGGATAAAAACATCGGCATTCACCCGTGGAATAAGACCGTATGGGAGGAGCTTATTGCAGAACCCGAATCTGGCCGAAAGCCGCATGCCTTTCTGTTTTGCGGCTCGTATGGGCTCGGAAAAAGAGCCTTGGCTGAGGCATATGCTCGCCACGTTTTGTTAAGCGATATGCAGCCCGACAGTACAGCGAAAACCCTGTTCGACGCGGGCACTCATCCAGATATGCATGTGCTTATGAGTGAAGCTGCGGTCGATAAACAGCCGAACCAGACATTCAGTCGATTTGCGCTACGATATATAGAAGAGCATGACCGTAAACCAAAACAAGTGATTTCGGTTGCACAGGTGCGTGCATTAGGCCATTCAATTGTTTCAACAACGGCTAACAAGGGCTCACGCGTGATCGTGCTGCCAGATGCCAGTGC
>JABJKL010000175.1 GCA_018660405.1 Pseudomonadota bacterium
AGTGACCACGAGTGATCCCCAACCTCGCATCGTGATTTTGCTGCCCGATTTTAGCGGTGGTGGTGCCGAGCGTCTTCATATTCTGCTGGCAAACCACTGGCACGCTCAAGGAATCAAAGTTGACTTTGTGTTGATGCGACGACGTGGTGACTTAATTGGCTTGTTGTCCGATGGTATTGGAATTGTTGACTTGGGCGTGGTGAGTATTCGGGAGGTTATTCTGCCGCTTGCACGGTACTTGCGAAAAGCCCGCCCTGATATCATTATTGCTGCCATGTGGCCCTTAACGTCTGCGGCCGTTGTGTCATGGTGGTTGGCTGGCAAGCTGGGACGTCTGTATTTGAGCGACCACACGCAGTTAAGCATTTCGTGTAGGCCAGAACTCAATATGTCACCATGGCTTCTTGCGGCAGTGATGCGACTTACTTATCCTGCCGCAAGTGGACTGATTGCTGTGTCAGAGGGTGTCAAACAAGATATGTGTCGATTGGGTGGGTTTGCTGACTCGCAAGTTCGTGTTATCTACAACCCTGCTGCGACTGACGTATCGCCACAACCGGAACCGAAAAGTGCCAGACAGAAATTATGGGGCGGTGGTTTCGATCATCACATTCTTTCAGTAGGCACCCTTAAAGTGCAAAAGGATCATGTAACTTTAATAAGAGCGTTCGCCCTTTTACCTGCGTCACTGAACGCGAAGTTGACGATTTTGGGTGAGGGCACTCTTCGTGCTGAACTGGAGGCGTTGGTCCAGCAGTTGGGTTTGCAGGACAAGGTTGCAATGCCGGGTTTTGTGGTTGATACCTACCCTTGGTACCGCGCCGCAGATTTGTTTGTTCTGTCCTCGCGGTGGGAAGGTTTCGGCAACGTCATCGTAGAGGCGTTGGAGTGTGGTGTTCCAGTCGTGAGCACTGATTGCCAGAGTGGTCCGGCAGAGATCCTTGAGAACGGCCGAATTGGCCGGCTCGTATCGATACAAGATCCCGCAGCACTTGCAGCCAGCATTATGGAATCTCTCAAAACTCCCGTCGACCGGGAATTGCTGATGCGGCGCGCGCGCGATTTCTCGGTCAGCACAATTGCTGATAAATATCTCGATTACTTTGGTTTGCATAAGGAAAGCTAAATGTTGATTAACTCCGTACGTCATTGCCCACTTTGCGACGCCAGAACAAGCGGCGTCACTTTTCCGTATATTACTAAATTCAACGCAGTCCAATTTGAATATCATAAGTGCGTTGCCTGTTCCAGTGTTTTTGTTAACCCTGTGCCGGACAGTCAAACCTTTGCAAAAATGTATGCCAAGGCCGTCTATCATGACTTTAATTATGAAGCACCTGCGGGCTGGTCCTATGCTGATTCCGCAAACTTACTTAAGAACTATCTACCAACCGCTGCGAAAGTTATGGACTATGGATGTGGTGTAGGGGCATTTTTAAAAGCCTTGGCGCAAGAGGGATTCAAGCCATATGGAGTCGAGTTCGATGAAGATGCAGCAAGATTTGCCGGGCAGAATGCAAATTGCGAAACATTTTCCGTTGATCACTTTCTGGCGTTAACCGATAAGCCAGAGTTTGATGCAATCCACTTGGGCGATGTGCTTGAACATCTGCCCGATCCTGCGAGCACCCTCAAGAACTTATTATGCTACCTGAAGCCAGGCGGTGTGCTATTTGTTGAAGGGCCGTTGGAGATAAACCCAAGTCCGGTTTATTGGGCAGCCCGCACTTTCGGCGCGTTCAAACGGATTTTGAGACCAGGTTTGGTCGGGAGCGATGCACCTACTCACTTATTCCGAACGGGTGCCAAGCAACAGTTGGCTTTTTTCCTACTTACTGAACCACGTCTTGAGTTGATATCTTGGGCTGTTTACGAAACTGGATGGCCCTATACCGAAGGTGGCACAGTTAAACGTGCCATCGCAGGCATCGCACTACTTATCGGGGGTAAGCACTTATTTGGTACTACTTTCGGCAACCGGTTTCGAGGGGTGTTTAGGTATCAACACGCACTGCCAGCTCTCGGCGTTACGGAGTCAGGTATCGTGCCAGAGGGGTGCAAATGACAAAGCGGGTGGCAATCATCGACTACGGGCACGGCAACGCCAACTTGATTAAGAATGCATTGGCCGAATTGGATGCTTCTTCAGTCTATTCATCTAACGCGGCAAAGATAGACAGTGCAGACTGCCTGATCCTGCTAGGCGTCGGTCGTCATCGTTCTGCAATGATGTTCCTGGTGGACAGGAGGCTGGTCGCGTAACTTACAGAAGCAGTAATGATCCAAAAGAAGCCTGTTTTAGGGATCTGATTGGGCATGCAGTTGATGACCGATAGAAATGAAGAGGGTGGAGAGGTAGGACTCGGGTGGGTTAGGGCGGAGACGTGATGCAGCATTACGGGGCCGGATCTTCAAGCGATCGTCAGTTTGCCTCCCAAGTGGTATAAGGATTTTCCAAATAACGAATCCATTCTGGGGAAAATCTATAACATATATCGATTGAGTGCAAGAAAAAAACGACGAATTTTTGATAGTGTGATTTTTGTTATTTATATTTGGTTTTTAAGGTGGTATTGGTATTAAATGACTCATATTCTTTATATTAGCTATGACGGCATGCTGGAGCCCTTGGGACAGTCCCAGGTGTTGGCCTACCTCAAGCGCCTAGCGGATGGCCGGCGTATTCATCTTATTAGTTTTGAGAAGGCTGAAGATTGGGCCAATGTGGTCGCGCGCGAGCGTCTGGCGAGTGACATCACGGCGTCTGGCATCGTTTGGCACCCGTTGCGCTATCACAAGCGGCCTACGGCCTTGGCCACGGCGTGGGACATTGCGTGCGGCATTGCCTTGGGCATGTGGCTGGTGGTCCGCCACCGCTTGCGCATCGTTCATGCGCGGAGCTATGTTCCTTCTGTAATAGCATTGTTTCTGAAGAATGTGTTTAGATTGAAGTTTGTGTTTGACATGCGCGGTTTTTGGGCTGATGAACGAGTGGATTGTGGTTTATGGTCACAAGGAAGTAGTCTCTACCGTGCAGCAAAGTGGTTAGAACGTCATTTTTTGCTTACTGCGGATCAGGTGGTGTCTCTTACTCAAGCAGCCGTTGATGAGATGCGGAAATTTCCTTACTTACAAGACCATATGCCAAGGTTCGAGGTTATCACCACCTGCGCCGATCTCGAACTTTTCAAACTCGATACAACTGAGCATGAACAGCCGGCACATGACAGACCATTTACACGGGGCTATGTAGGCTCGGCTGGTGTTTCATATCTGTTCGATGAAACGTTACAATGTTTCAAAATTTTGAGAAAAGTTGTCCCGGATGCGCAATTGCATATCCTTAACCGTGGCGAACATGCTTATATTCGTGAACGGTTGAATTATCACCAAATTGACCCAACAGCTGTTCGGCTTGAAATGACTAGCCATACCGGCGTGGCCAATGCTATGTGTCATATGGATGCTGGTATTTTTTTTATTAAACAGGCCTATTCTAAGATGGCTTCAGCTCCAACTAAACTGGGAGAATTTCTTGGTTGTGGTGTTCCTTGTCTTGGTAATACCAGAGTGGGTGATATGGCCACCATCCTTGAAGGCGAACGGGTAGGGGTTGCACTGGAGGATTTCAGTGAGGCTTCAATGCAAAATGCAATTTCCCGATTACTTCAACTCTCTAGGGAGCCAGATATTGATAAACGGTGTAGGCAAGTGGCACAGGATTATTTCTCACTGGAAACTGGTGTTAAGAGGTACAACAGGATTTACTTAGATTTGCTAGGTGAGGATACAGCATGAGAGTGATGGTTGTAGAAAACTCAGGCCTGAGGTCGGTTTGAATTGTACAAAGGTTATTATAAATAGGGTCATGACAACTTAAGCATGTTTAAAAACCTGTTAAAGTACTGTTATGAAAGTAAAAAACAAGTATGTAATTCGTTCCCGTATTTAGAGAAGAAATTTAGAGAAATAATTAAGTATTTTTCTATTGATTTAAACGCTGTTCAGATCAAGGAACTAACAGGATTAAGTAGACAAACAATTAACAAATATTTGA
>JABJKL010000048.1 GCA_018660405.1 Pseudomonadota bacterium
AATTGGGATGATGTGGTGATCGAAAATTCTCCGGTTGCTGATGAATACGGTCGACAAGTCGCCGGTGGTTCCCGATCAGTGCGTAGCCGCTGGGATGAGTTGCGCCAAATGGGCGCAGGCGCACGCGCCATGTTGGTAGAAGCTGCGGCAAAGCAGTGGGGCGTATCTGCCAGTGAAATTACTACCGGGCAATCGAAGCTGATGCATGCCGCATCGAACCGGCAATTGAGTTATGGCGATGTGGCATTACTCGCTAGCGAGTTAACTCCGCCTGCCGTAGATTCAATTACCCTTAAAACCCCCGACGAATATCGGCTGCTCGGCAAACGTATTACCGGCGCAGATAATGAAGCACTGGTCACTGGCAAGCCTTTGTTTGGCATCGATGTGCAGTTACCAAACATGCTATACGCCACTTACACCAAGTGTCCCACTATTGGCGGACGGGTTGTGAAAGCCAATCTTGATGAAATAGAAGCGCTACCAGGTGTTGTTAGCGCATTTATTCTGCAGGGTACTGCTGGGGTTATCAAATACGACCCGTCAGGGGTTTCTGTTTCGCCTGGCGTTGCGATTGTCGCCGAATCCACCTGGCAAAGCTTTAAGGCTAAAGAAGCTTTGCAAATCGAATGGGATACCAGTGAAGCGTCAAGCGATACCTGGACAGATTACCTGACGTCAGCCACCGCGCTATCAGATAAAGAGGGTGCTACAACGTTGGTAGAGCAAGGCGATGCTGTACGGGTTATTGATACTGCTGCTACCAAAGTGTCCAGCCAGTACAGTTTTGGTTTTGTTTCACATGCGCAACTTGAGCCACAAAGCTGCATTGCACATTGGCAAGAAAACATGATGGAAATTTGGAGCAGTTCACAAACCCAGTCGGTGGTTAGAGGTTCGGTGGCAGCTTTATTAGAGATGCCCAAAGAAAATATTGTCGCGCACCAGCTGCGTGGCGGTGGTGGGTTTGGGCGCCGATTAGACAATGACTATGTGCGTGAAGCGGCGTTGATTGCTCAGCGCGTAGATGCTCCGGTAAAACTGCAGTGGTCACGTGAAGATGATATGGCGTTCGACCGTTTTCGGATCGGAGGCTTTTATCATATGCAAGCCAGTGTTGATGAAAATGACAGGCTCAATGCATGGAGTAGCCACTCGATTGCCCTTTCGGCGGATGGCAAAGAACCCAATTCGGGAGCGGGCCTGCGGAGCCCGTTCTGGGTGAGTGGGCGCGCTATCGATTTTCCAGGCGCAATGTTAGAGCATTACAAACATGCGCAAACACTGTTGCCGTCAAAAACACCAACCGGGCCGTGGCGAGCACCCAGATCAAATTCGTATGCATTCGTAGAGCAAAGTTTTGTACACGAGCTAGCCGTCGCGGCCAAGCGAGACCATTTGGAGTTCCTGATTGAGTCGATGGGCAAGCCCAAATGGCACAAGGAAGGCGACGCAGGTTCATTAAATACTGAGCGTGCGATTAACGTGATCGAGACCGTGGCAGAACGAGCAGGTTGGGGAGAGAATAAGCCGGAAGGTCGGGCATTGGGCTTATCTTTCTATTTCAGTCATGCGGGGCATGTCGCAGAAGTGGCTGATGTCAGCGTAGATAAGGACAAACGAATCACCGTGCATAAAGTGTGGGTGGTAGCTGATATCGGTCAGATAATAAACTTGAGTGGTGCCGAAAATCAATGTGAGGGTGGGGTGATTGATGGAATCAGCACGCTGATGGGACAAGAGATCACAATGATTGACGGCCGCATCGAGCAATCTAATTTTCACCAATACCCGCTATTGAGAATAAACTCCAGGCCGGAGATTGACGTGCACTTTATTGATAGCGGCTATGCACCGACCGGTATCGGCGAGCCTGCGTTTCCGCCACTTGCCGCTGCGGTATGCAATGCGATTTATACAGCGACCGGGGAAAGAATAAGGGCACTACCGATTAAAAACGCGGGTTATTCGATTTAGGCTTTCTAAATCTGTTTATTGCTCGTAATTTGATGGTTTTGTATTGTCCTTAAATTCAACGAACAAGAGAAAATATTAAGATGAGTAATAACTCCGACGCGTATTGGCGTGCCAATATTCGGCTTATTCTTAAACTGCTGGCGATCTGGTTTGTGGTGCCGTTTTTGGGCGGCATCGTGTTTGTCGATGTGCTGAACGAATTTCGCTTTGGTGGTTACAAGTTGGGTTTCTGGATAGCGCAGCAGGGTTCTATATATCTTTTTGTGGTGCTTATTTTTATCTATGCACGGCAAATGACCAAGCTCGACGAGATATTCTCAGGCAAGGACTCCGCCGACACCCGTAGCACTGAAGAGCAGATCAAATAATGGAGTTACGAACCTTAACCTACCTTGTTGTTGGGTTTACCTTCCTGGTGTACGTGGTCATTGCCGTTTGGGCAAGGGTTGATTCCACCAAAGAGTTTTATGTAGCCGGTGGCAGTATAAATCCGGTGGCAAACGGAATGGCGACCGCCGCGGATTGGATGTCGGCGGCGTCATTTATATCGATGGCCGGCCTCATCGGTTTCTCGTATCAAGGTTATGGCGGGTCAGTATTTTTACTGGGGTGGACCGGTGGTTACGTATTGCTCGCGACGTGTCTAGCGCCGTATTTGCGCAAATACGGAAAATATACGGTGCCAGAGTTTATTGGCGAACGGTACTATTCCAAGGCTGCGCGCATGGTTGCAGTCGCGTGCCTGATCATCGCGTCGCTAACCTATGTGATAGGCCAAATGAAGGGCATTGGCGTGGCCTTTAGCCGTTTTCTGGAAGTCGGCTATGAGCAGGGTTTGCTTATCGGCATGGTGATTGTGTTCTTTTATGCGGTGTTAGGCGGCATGAAAGGCATTACTTATACGCAAATCGCACAATACACGGTTTTGATTTTCGCCTACACCATCCCGGCTATATTTATATCCATTCAGCTAACGGGTAATCCGTTTCCGCAATTGGGCCTGGGCAGTACCTTGTTAAGCGATGGCACCTATCTGTTGGATAAACTCGATCTTGTGTTGACCGATATTGGTTTCAAGGAATACACAACAACGGCAAGATTGAGCACTTTGAATATGTTCTTTTACACGATGTCGTTGATGATTGGTACAGCCGGTTTGCCGCATGTAATTATTCGGTTCTTCACGGTTCCCAGCGTTAAGGATGCGCGTGTATCAGCAGGTTGGGCGCTGGTGTTTATCGCTATCTTGTACACGACCGCCCCGGCCATCGCAGGTATGGTGCGTTTGAATCTTACCAATACCATCGAGCCAACGCCGGGTAACTATCTCGCTTATGCTGAGCGGCCGCAATGGTTTAAGAACTGGGAGACGACTGGCCTATTGCAATTCGAAGACAAAAACGCCGATGGCTTGATTCAATACAGTGCTGACGATGCGACCAATGAAATGGTCAAGATAGACAATGATATTCTGGTGCTTGCCAGCCCGGAAATCGCAAAATTACCAAACTGGGTTATTGCCCTGGTCGCAGCGGGTGGTTTGGCCGCGGCTTTATCTACCGCTGCTGGCTTGCTATTAGCCATATCGTCGGCGATTTCGCATGACATGTTAAAAGGTGTTTTAAGGCCGAATATTTCCGAGCGTGGGGAATTGAACGCTTCGAGAGTCGTCATGGGGTTTACCGTACTGTCGGCCGGCTATCTTGGATTCGACCCACCTGATTTCGCCGCGGGTACTGTGGCACTGGCGTTTGGTTTGGCCGCTTCTTCGTTATTCCCAGCGCTGATGTTGGGTATCTTTTATAAGCGGATGAACACCGCTGGCGCTGTTTCCGGTATGTTGGCAGGTATTGGCGTTACCTTATTTTACGTATTTCAACATAGCGGCATTATGTTCGTTAAAGAAACCGCATTTCTGGGTAGCATGAGCCCAAACTGGTTCTTCGGCATTGAGCCCAATGCGTTTGGTGCGGTTGGCGCCTTGGTGAATTTTGCGGTGGCTATCGTGGTGTGTCGATATACCGCGGAACCGCCCGAGCACGTGCTGGCCCTGGTTGATCGGATTCGCTCACCGAACTAAGCAGCAATATTATGTTGAACAGGTGCTAGCTAGATCCCCATGCCCTGCAGAGTACTGGATATCGATCTTAGGGTGGCCACCAAAGTTGGATGCTTATCTTCGTAACGAATGAGCAACATCTTCATGGTTTCTTTGATGTCCTCTATTTCATCAAAGGTTTGGTTGCCAATCTCTTTGCTTTCCATATTTTCGATCATTTCGCCAATCAATAGCTTATGCTGAGCTTCTTCGGGGGTAGCGTCCGGTAACTCCTTATAAAGCTGTTGAAGCTGGGCTAAAAATTCTTGTTGCGTCATTATTTTCCACTCGTTTCCTGTTTTGTTAACACTACACTAGTATTGCGGTGGCAGCGTTCGCTAAAGTTTAGTTTAAACCAAAATGGGGCCGAATTCGGGTTCCTATAGCGCTTCCTGCAAAAGCAGCGACGAACCATAACCAACCGCTTAAGCTGGCTGATCCGACGCCACTGAAAAACGCGCCAATATTGCAACCATAGGCGATCCGGGCACCGTAGCCCATTAACAAGCCACCGATGATGGCAGCCAAGATCGAGCGTAAAGGAAATTTCATTGTTGGTGCATATTTTCTTGCCAGTCCAGCCGCGGTGAGTGCTCCAAGAATGATGCCGAAATTCATCACCGAAGTAATATTGCTAAACACGCTCTGATCCAGTGCCGTTGCATAGGATGGTCGTTGCCAATAAGCCCAGCTGGTCACGTCGAAGCCCGAAGCGAGCATTAGTTTTGAGCCCCATAATGCAAAGCCTGAAGTGATGCCCCAGGGCCGGCCAGCTAGCGCCAGTGTAGCCACATTGACG
>JABJKL010000176.1 GCA_018660405.1 Pseudomonadota bacterium
ATGATGTCGACATTCAAAACCTTGGCGTTGTCTTCAAAGTTGGTTAACGCACTGACGGGTATGAGGCGATTTTCTTCACCCACGCAAAGACAAACTTCTTTAGTCAGTCCCATCGCCTTACGCGCCCACGTAAAAAATCCGTAAACAGCCACGCCCAATATAAAGGCAATGAATGGGCTTGCCAGAAGCGGCACAAAAAACACCCCTCCTAGCTTGTAATAATTTACTTCCGCGCCGACCGCCATAATCCCAGCCCCAAGCAAGCCACCCACCAAACTGTGCGTCGTTGAAATTGGAAAACCCAAGCGTGTTGCCAGCAGTACAGTGCTGCCCGCACCAAAACCTACCGCGATCAGGAAATAAGGTGCTCCGGCTATATCTTGTGAAACCAAACCTTTTCCCGAAAAATGTGCGACTAAGCCTTGAGCCAAAAATATTGCGCCTATAGAACCCAAAAAAGTCGCGATGGTTGCAATAGTGATGGCTGTTTTATAGTCGACGATGCCACTACCGTATAGGGTAGCTACGCCTTTAAAATTATCGTTAGCGCCGTTTGTGTACGCAAGAAATAAGGTTGATAAAAGAAGTACTGTAAGCATTGCACGGTTGCTCTAGTGGGTTTACAAATTAACAACAGATCTGAGACCCGGAATCGTAATATCTGGATGAAAGAACGGTTTTGATTGTATAAGCGACCGCCCAACGACTGGCTATCTTACTAATTGCTATTTCAAAATAGTTGTCCAAAGACCCTTGCAGTTATTCAGGTCTATAATTTTGATTCACAATTAGTTGTAAAAGCTCCTAGTCACATAAGTTGGGGAAGCAATTACTTGTTATTAAATAGGCCCTTTAGCGCCCCACCTGCATCCTTTACTGCGTCCTTGGTATCATCACCAAGATTACCAGCATCACCACCGATGACGGCTCCAATCTTCTCGGCAGCATCTTGAACCGCCTGACCAGATATATCTGCGAGGCCAAGTGAGGACAGATCAATAGAACCCGCTGCCGAACTGGCATATTGGGTGATAGATGAGATGATTTGGTCCGCCACTTCAGCAGGGCTCGCGCCATCGGTTTCCTTACCAATGTCTGTCAAATGAATCTCAGGCAAACCCGTTGTTAAAGTCTTGCCACCCATGAAAGGAGCAGAAACATTAATTTTGCCATCTCTGATATAAAGGTTGTTGATTACGACTTGCGGCCCAGCAGTATCACCCGTATCCGGCCCGATAAATTCCTCGACATTACGTTGTATAGCATCAATGTTGGAACCTTCTGAGTCTATTTCATAAGTAATTTCGGGCGCACTAATCACTATTTCATCAACAATAATCAGATCTGAACTCCAATCCTGGCTAATTTGAACGCTAATTTCACCCAAACTGATCGCATTGTCAGTGCTAAACCCCGCAGGATTGCCCACTACCAAACCCCGAATCCCGACTTTGAGATCAGCAATGCTGAAATCCACACCCGCAACGTTTACCGGTACCTGGGTAACTGTTGATCCTTGATCTTCAATCACAGCTTGAATAATTTTGGGTGCATTTTGACCCAAATAGAGCAAGCCACCGGCGACGATGACAACTATCAGACCTAATCCAATCATCAGTTTTTTCATGGTTTTTATCTCCCGAAACGTAATTGCTTCCTGTCTGCAAAAAGTATAAAGCACATGTTTGTATAATTAAAATAAATTTATCAGGCACTTAGGCTCTGATAAATATTTTGCACGAGCGAAATCGTACGATGTACTGACGTTCATCGCGTCGGCGCGCTGAAAGTAATCGGCTACTCAGCCGGTGGGTTCGGCTGGTTCGGTTGGTTCGATACTAAGCTCGGCGAGCTTTTGGTACAGGGCAAAGCGTCGGTCTATATGCTTTTGCGCGTCGCCCATCAGCATTTCATAACGCTCCGCGTCGCGCCGCTGAACTGAAGTGAAGCGATTTTCTTTGGAAACAAAATCGTCAAGAGAAGCGGTCGGCAGTTTGCTGTCGAGCTGCATAGGCTTCTTGCCTTCATCAAGCAATCTAGGGTCGTAGCGGTAAAGAGGCCAATAACCGCTATTAACAGCAGCTATTTGTTGATCGAGTCCAAGGCTAAGGTCGTAACCGTGCTCTATACAGGGCGAATAAGCGATAATGATGGATGGGCCATCATAGGTGGCCGCCTGACGAAAGGCACGCACGGTCTGGGCATCCTTTGCACCGAAGGCAACCGATGCCACGTAAACATTGCCAGACATTATAGCCAACAAACCCAAATCTTTTTTCGGCTGCGACTTGCCCGCGGTGGCGAATTTGGCCGATGAACCCAGCGCCGTGGCTTTGGATTGCTGACCGCCAGTGTTTGCATATCCCTCGGTATCCATCACCAGTATGTTTACGTTATGACCCGAAGCAAACACATGATCGAGTCCGCCATAACCGATGTCGTAAGCCCAACCATCGCCACCGACGATCCAGACTTCCTTGCGTACCAAATAATCGGCGAGTCCATCGAGCTTGCTGGCGGCTTCACTTTTGATAGTAGCCAGCTTTTTACGCAGGCGTTCGACCCGTTCGCGCTGCGCAGCCAGCCCATCATCACCCTCTTGATCTGCATCCAGAATTTCGACGGTTAGTGGTTTACCAATTTTAGTTGCCAGACTGGATACCAGGTGGCGCGCTTGTTTTGCATGCATATCGATCGCCAAACGATGCCCTAAACCGAATTCGGCATTGTCTTCGAACAGGGAATTTGCCCAGGCCGGACCACGGCCTTCGTTATTGGTGGTATACGGAGTGGTGGGTAAATTACCCCCATAGATTGATGAACATCCGGTGGCATTGGCGATCACTGTATGGTCGCCAAACATTTGGGTCAGCAGTTTGATGTAAGGTGTTTCGCCACAACCAGAACAGGCACCTGAAAATTCCATTAGCGGTTGCGCAAACTGTACCGATTTTACAGTGGGGCGGAGCTTTGAACGATCTGCTTCGGGCAGATCAACAAAAAAGTCCCAATCGTTCTTTTCTGCCTCGGAAGTGAAATATTCATGCGGCTCCATATAAAGTGACTTACGTTCAGGATCTTGTTTATCGACCCCCGGGCAGACGCTCACGCATAAATTACAACCGGTGCAATCCTCATGCGAAACCTGCACCGTGTATTTGGCCTCACCAAACTCCTTACCCTTATAATCCATCGCCAGAAAGGATTCCGGTGCACCTTCCAACGCGTTTGGTTCGTAGGCTTTAACCCGGATACAAGCGTGGGGGCAGACAAGCGCACATTTGTTGCATTGGATGCAAAGATCCGGAATCCATTGCGGAGTTTCGATGGCAAGATTTCGTTTTTCCCACTTGGTGGTGGATACAGGCCATACACCATCGTCGGGAAAGGCACTAACCGGCAAAATATCGCCTTCGCGAGCAATCAATTTGGCGGTTACATTTTTTACAAAATCAGGCGCGTTGACCGGCACTACCGGCGGCATTTCGAAGTCGGTGGAAACCTTGGCCGGCACTTTCACTTGCTTGATATGATTAAGCGCCGCATCAACCGCTGCAAAGTTCTTGGCGACCACATCTTCGCCTTTACTACCGTAGGATTTTTCTATTGAGTTTTTGATCTGATTGATCGCCTCCTCTTGAGGTAACACTCCCGAAATACCAAAAAAACAGGCCTGCATCACCGTGTTAATGCGCCTTCCCATACCAGCTTCTTGAGCCACTTTGGTAGCGTCAATAACATAGAAGTTGAGTTTCTTATCGATTAATTTGGCCTGCACTGACTTGGGTAGCTTGTCCCAGATTTCGCCCTTATTGTGGGGCGTATTGAGCAAAAACGTTGCGCCGGGTGCGGCCGTTTTTAAAACATCAATTTCGAACAAGAAATTATATTGATGACAAGCAACGAACTCGCTTTGTTCGATCAAATAGGCCGATCGAATTCTGTTTGGACTGAAGCGCAAATGAGAAATAGTAACCGCACCGGCTTTTTTGCTGTCGTATACGAAATAACCCTGCCCGAAGTTATCCGTATTTTCGGCAATGATCTTGATTGAGTTTTTGTTCGCACCCACTGTTCCGTCGGAACCCAAACCATAAAAAACAGCCGTCCTCACATCTTCAGGTTCGGTATTAAAATCAGCGTCCCACTTCAACGACAAATGGGTCACGTCGTCAATAATCCCAACCGTAAATTGTGGCTTGGGTTTGTCGCGACCCAACTCATCGAATACGGCTTTGACCATGCCCGGAGTAAACTCTTTCGACGAGAGGCCGTAGCGCCCCCCGATGACCAGCGGATTCTCAGCTGCATCACGCAATCCAGCGGCACGCGCCTGCGCCAAGGCAGTAACGACGTCCTGATAGAGCGGCTCGCCGAGGCTGCCATGTTCCTTGGTTCGGTCCAGCACCGCGATGGCTTTAACCGAGCCCGGAATGGCGGCCACGAAAAGTTCCATTGAGAAGGGTCTGAATAGGCGCACTTTGAGTACGCCAACCTTCTCGCCTTGTTCAATCAGATGATCAACCGTTTCGTGCACCGTTTCACCACCTGAGCACAGAATAATAATTAATTTTTCTGCTTCTGGATGGCCAGCATAATCAAATAGGTGGTATTGACGACCGGTGAGTTCAGCAAACTGATCCATAACCTGCTGCACAATTTCCGGGCACATCTCATAATAAGGGTTGCGCGCTTCTTGCATCTGGAAGAAAGCATCCGGGTTTTGCGCCGTACCACGTACAGTCGGCTTATCGGGCGTCAATGCCCGAGCACGATGTGCTGAAACAATTTCATCGTCAAGCATCACATGTAAATCACCATCGCTCAAAAGTTGAATTTTTTTGACTTCGTGGGAAGTCCGGTAACCGTCGAAAAAATGTAAAAACGGTACACGAGCGCGCAAACTCGTTGCCTGACCGATTGCAGCAAAATCGTGAGCCTCTTGAACCGAGCCCGATGCCAGCATCGCAAAACCCGTCTGGCGCACCGCCATTACGTCTGAATGATCACCAAAGATTGATAAGCCGTGGGAGGCTATGGTACGTGCGGAAACGTGCATGCAAAAAGATGTGAGCTCACCGGCAATCTTGTACATATTAGGGATCATCAACAAAAGCCCCTGGGAAGCGGTGAATGTCGTCGTTAGCGCACCCGACTGCAATGCACCATGGACCGCCCCAGCCGCGCCTGCTTCCGACTGCATCTCCATAACACTGGGCACCGAGCCCCAAATATTTGTCCGTTCCAGAGCGGACCATTCATCAGACATCTCGCCCATTGAGGAAGCGGGTGATATAGGGTAAATGGCAATGACTTCATTCGTTCGATGGGCGACCGAAGCAACGGCTTCATTGCCTTCCATAGTTACCAGGTTAGTTGCCAAGCGTGATACCAATTTTGAGTCAGCCATTTTATAAACCTAATCGGAGAAAAACTAAATTAACCGAAAAATGAATTAACGGTGCGATATACGAATTCATCATCGATTCAGCTGCGCCGCGCCCGATCACTCTGTCGGAATGATCGGTAATATCACGTAGGAAGCGCGATCACCTCCAGTGTAGATACTGTTATTTGCAAGATTATACGCGGCAAAGTAATGCCCAGCATCGTGCGCATTCACATCCAGACGAATACGATGGCCCTTCTTGAAGATCATACTCGTCGCCCAAATCTCAACTTCGATCGGCACAATTTCACCCGGAGTTAATTTCTGCTCGTCATCATGGGTGTGGTACGGACGATACGACGTGGACAGTTCAGGGTCCAGTTTTCGATGAGAAACCTGAAGAATCCCGCGCGTAGCGGTTTCCACGGTTCCATCCGGTGCCATATCTCGAATATAAGCAAATACGTCCATATCATCAGTTTCGGACGACACCCACATCACGAGGTTGATGTGACCAGTCAACTCAACATCCTGGTCAAGTGGCTCGGTCACAAAACTAGCGGTAGGTAAGCCATTCCTGGCACGCGAATAGGCTTCCGGACCTGCTGCATAGGTCAATTCCTGTTCTGAGTCAGGCTTATCCGTCGTGAGGCTTGCATCATGTACCGCATCGCCGACCACACCGGCCGAACTACTGTTCAAGTAATAACGCGTATACTGAGTGCGCGCTAACGGCCACTCATCCTCAAAACGCCATTCGCATTCACGGGTACTGCTGCGAATACAAAGTTTAACCGGGGGTTCATCCATGATGCCAGTGTCGATATCTTTTAACCAATAGTCATACCAGCGCAATAACTCGGTCTTGCCTTCGTCCGAATAAAACGCATCGGTGTGACCTCCAATATGCATTTGTAATTTTTTAACCTCAGATGCCGAGCGGACATAGCCCGCGATGTTGCCACGCATATGGTGGTTCCAACCGCCCCAGTTTCCCGAGCTGTACAACGGTACGGTGATCTGGTCAAACTGTGCGCGAGCTTTGTCTTGATCCCACCAAACGCTGTCCATATGGTGGGTTAAAAAGTTGTAGATAAGGTCTTCGCTGAGTGCGGCAGAGTTGTCCGCGCGAGTATTTTCCAATAACTGCTTGCCACGAACGTCCAGCCACCACCGGCCATAAAACCCTTGGTTGAAAACGCCGCCGTGGAAAACCGAGTCGCGGTACATGTCTGCCCAACCTTCCCATGGCACGATAGTCGTTAGCGATGGCGGCTGCAACCCCGCCACGTTCCACTGGGTGATGGCGTAGTATGACACACCGACCAAACCGACCTTGCCGCTGCTCCAGCTCTGCTCAGCCGACCACTCGATTGCGTCATAGTAGTCGCGTGCTTCCTGAATAGACCAAATGTCTGATTGCCCGGGCGAAGTGCCCGTGCCGCGTGTGTCTACGAATACCAGTACGTAGCCACGCGAAGTCCAATAGTCTGGCTCCGGCCGCTCTACATGTGTAAACGGCGCCACGTGAGGCAAGATTCGGTCCATCGATTTTTGGTATGCGCTGAGGCTCATAAGAACCGGGAAAGTCTGGTTATCGGCCGCATCCGGTCGATAAACGTCGGCTCTGATCACCGTGCCATCGCGCAAACGGATTGGCACATCTTGTTCGAAAATCACGCTGTACTCAGGCTGTGATGCCTCGACGGATTGCGCCCGAGAGGTTGCGGGAACCATGGTCACCGCGACCAGCAAAAAAAGTAGCGCAAAGCCGTTAAGAAGTCCGCTTGTAAAGCTCATTTCCCCTGTTCGCACGTTGTTATCAGAAACAATCATCGGTACTTCTCCATAGTTATAGATTTTATTAAAGGACGTGTTGGTATAATTAAAACATATTTATCGGAGCGCAAGACCGATAGATCGCCTATTCTCTTGACACCAGTCTAGGATAAACGTTCCGCACCGTTACTTACCGACCCGATAAAAGTTCGAATGTTTCCGTTATCAAGTCAACACGGCGTAACTCATACAACAGCCAATCCTCGTAGCCCGGAATAGCCACGCTCGCATGCAGTTCGTCGAGAGTTTTGCCCTCAGCGATCCCGCTCGCTACCGCCGAATCAAGCGAGCGCAGAAAACCGAGAAACAAATCAAGATCAGCCTTATTCCCCACCTCACCATGACCCGGAATCAAAATATCAAAGTCCAGCGCCTGAATGCGGGAAATTGCATCGACGTATTGGGAAAGAAAATAGCCACCTAACGTCACTGGAAAACGTTTAACGTGCATAAAATCAACACCAAAAACAGTGCGCTGTTTCGGAAAAACAAGCACAGACATATCATCAGAATGAGCTCGCCCCGGGTGCATCAACTCGACCGTGCCATCACCCAGCGTAACGGTCGTTTTATGGGTGTACACGATATCCGGATACGGCGTGTAGGTGTTAATTTCGACACCGGTGAGACTGCCATCTGAATTGAGATCGTAACGATCAAAATTTTGAGGATAAGCATTACCATTTGCCTCACCTCTTTCCAGCATGCCGTTGCCATTGGTATCCATATGAAGGGCATTGCTAGGCAAAGATGCGTTGAGCGAAGGTATAACATTCGCATGGCCAACAAAAGTAGCCGTGTCAGCAAACACAGTGCCACCCGATGCGTGGTCGGGATGATGGTGAGTGTAGATCACATACTTAACGGGTTGCCCAAACCTTGTAGATAGCTCTGCTTTTAACCACTCAGCAAATCTTAGCCGAATCGGATCACTTAGAATAATGCCGTCTGATGTCACCAAAAAAACGGTGTTATGAGCGCCGGGGCCAGCATCAAGCTCATAGGCCTCGTATAGATTGTCGGCAATCTGCACGATCTCACCTACCGGGCCATTCTGTGGGGATCCCGCATCATCGCCACTACTGCAACCCGTGGCAGTCATCA
>JABJKL010000235.1 GCA_018660405.1 Pseudomonadota bacterium
CGTGGCAAGCAAACTCACAATGGAGTGGTCGCCCGAACAGATTGCTGGCTGGTTAAAACATACGTATGCTGATCACGAGAACTATCAAGTGTCACACGAAACCATTTATCGCAGCCTCTTTATACAAGCCCGTGGAGCCTTGAAGAAAGAGCTTCTTCAGCATCTTAGGAAGACGCGTGCCATGCGTCGTTCACGCCACCACACGCAGAAGACACACGATCACGGCAGGATCACCGATGCCGTATCGATTAGTGAGCGGCCAGCCTCGGTTGAAGACCGGGCCGTACCCGGTCACTGGGAAGGTGACCTTATTTCCGGACCATGCAATACATATATTGCGACGTTGGTAGAGCGACATACACGTTACGTGATGCTGGCCAAGGTGGATGGCAAGGATACCGAGACAGTGATCAATACCTTAATCAAGCAAGCGCACAAATTACCGCGCGAGCTGTACAAATCACTCACTTGGGATCGAGGCAAAGAGCTTGCCGACCACAAGCGATTTACGCTAGCCACCGACGTTGACGTCTACTTCTGTGATCCACAAAGTCCCTGGCAACGGGGTTCCAACGAGAACACCAATGGTTTGCTTAGGCAGTACTTCCCGAAGGGAACTGACTTATCCGTGCATTCGCAAGCAAAACTAAATGCCGTAGCCAGACAATTAAACGAGCGACCGAGAAAAACGTTAAACTTTCAAACACCGGCAGAACGATTTAACCAATGTGTTGCGTCGACCCATTGAGATCGCACGTCGTAAGCGGCCACTCTAAATTTAAGCGTTGTCGGACAACCAGAGGGCCAGCAACTAACGAATAATCGTAGACTGCGACATTTCGGGCTTACTCAGGCGGTCGTGTCGCCTTCACTTCCTTGACGGTCTCCCGTTTACCAACACGCTCGCGCCAGGCGAGGATGTTTTTTTGCGGCGACAAGTCATAGCCAAGGAAATCTGACCATCCGGTAACTATAAACAGGTAGCCATCGGCAACGGTGAACTGGTCGCCCATCAGGTAGTCGTTGCTTTCAAGACGCGAGTCTATGTAGGCCAGGCGTATGTCCAGGCGTTGGGTATAGAACGTACGCATATCGTCCGGTAGCGCGGGGTTGAAAAAAGCGCCGAATGTTTTGTGAACTTCCGAATTAATGTATCCCAGCCATTCTTGCAATCGTGTCCGCTCCAGCGTTCCGTTTGGTGGAGCGAGCTTCGACTCTGGGTATTGATCGGCGATGTATTGAAGAATGGCAACATTCTCTGTTAGCAACGAGCCGTCGTCGAGCTCCAAAACCGGCACATAGCCTTTAGGATTGATGTCATTCAGGTGGCGACCATCCGGTAGCATTCGGTCGGTCTTCAGGTTCAGCTTGACCAGTTCAAAATCCGCGCCTGCTTCTAACAGGGCAATATGCGATGCGGAAGAGCAGGAACCGGGTGAGGTATAAAGCTTCATTGATCAACTCCATTGTGTACTAGATGTGCGAACGCTCGACTGAGGGTTCGAGTTCAAGATTTTGCTAAAGTGTTATGCCTCTTAAAGCAATGATTAAAAAAGATCGTCTTGAGTTGTTGGTTCTTGAGGGGTAAAGCTTGGAAGCAGCGCGCTGCTACTATCTGTTTGTGGTGCGGTTAATAATTCATCTGGGGCGGTGCTGGCGGCAAAAATTTCCAAAAAAGCATTAGGGTCAAGTTCTGAGCTGATTTTGCCGGTTGTTTTATTGATGTGTCTGGACACAATCGTATCGGGCTTCTCGAGAACAGTGTTTGGCTGGCCTGCGGTTGCCGTTGCCATATACTCAATCCAGATTGGCAGGGCGGCGCGCGCACCAGACTCAGCATTGCCTAACGATCTGGGTTGGTCAAATCCAACCCAGACCGAGGTCATCGTGTGGTTATTGAAACCAGAAAACCAGGCGTCAATAAAATCATTTGTAGTGCCGGTTTTCCCCGCCAGGTCGGTTCTGCCCAATTGGAGTGCGCGTGTTGCTGTACCCTGTCGAACGACATCTTTCATAATGTCTGTGATCAGATAATTCGTTATTGGGTTCATAGCCTGATCGCTATATATCGATGCTTCGCTAAAATCAGTTACGGGTTCGAGCGGCTTGAATATAATCTCGCCAGTACTGGGATCAACAAGCTGTCCAACAAGAAGCTCATCGTTGATGGAATCTTCATCAATAATGATTTCTTCAATCGTGCTCTCATCAGCAATCGCCTCAGCAATGGGCTCAGCAATAAAGAGCTCCTCGCTAATAAGTTCTTCGCTAGCTAATGTGATTTTCATTGAGTTGCCTGTGCGACTAAGCGGGTCGCAATGTCGGCAGGCTGTTTTTAGCACTTGCTGCTCTACGATGTTTCCCTGGGCATCTTCAATCCAGTCGATAATATGGGGTGTTGTGCGGTTACCTCCGTTAGCCAATACATTATAGGCACCCGCCATATCCATTGGCGAGAGCGTGCCTGCGCCCAGTGCCAGAGAGAGGCCATTGGGCATTCCGTCGCGGTCGATGCCCATTTTTTCTATAAAATTGATGGTAGCCTGTATGCCCAAAGCTCTGAGTATGCGTACGGATACGAGATTCAGGGACAAACTCAGCGCTCTTCGCATACGCGTAGGTCCGAAAAATTTGCCGCTATAATTCTCGGGTCGCCACACGGTTCCTTGCGCCGTGTCTTGTACAACAATAGGGGCACCGCTAATGAGGCTGGCCGGAGTGTAGCCCTGGTCCAGAGCGGCAGCGTAAATAAAGGGTTTGATATTTGACCCAGGCTGTCGCTGTGCCTGTTCGACCCGGTTGTATTTGCTGACATAATAATCAAATCCACCGCTTAGCGCTTGAATGGCACCGGTTGTGGGATTCATTGATATTAGTGCGCCTGAAATTTCGGGTAACTGTGCTAGCGACCACACCGGGCTAGTTTCAGTTTCGGGTTGATCCGTGTTTGGTTCGGGCTCCACGATGTAGATTATGTCGCCAGGCGTTAAAACATCGGTAGCAAATTCAGGCGTATCCGCGATGTGATCGCTGTCTTGATAGCGTGCTGCCCAGCGCATTGTTTCGAAGTCAATTGGAATTAAATCGCCTTGCCGAACAAGTACGGATGCTCCGAGTTCATCGACAAACAACACGATCGCGGCCTTGAATTCACCGCTATCCGGGTGCCTTAAAAGAAGCTCTCGGGCACGAGCTTCGCGCGCTGCACTTAGATTTTGGGCTTCATCAGGACTTTGAATCGGGTAGCGATCGAAGCCAGGTTGTAATGTGTGTAGTTCGGCAACAATTTCTTCATTAAGCCGCTCGACAGGACCTCGAAAGCCATGCCTGCGATCATATTTCACCAAGCCTGTACGAAGCGCCGCATCTGCAGCAGTTTGTAGCTCGGCCTTGATTGTCGTGTAAACGCGGTAGCCGGTTGCGTAGGCCTGTTCGCCATATTTACCGAGCAAGTAACTGCGAACCATTTCGGCAACAAAGGGCGCTTCCAGCTCGGCGTTTGGACGATATTTCTGGGCTGAAATCGGTGTCGCGTTGGCAGAATCATATTCGCTTTGCTCAATCATGCCTAAACTAAGCATTCTGCCAAGAACATAGGTTCGTCTTTCTGCCGCACGGTCTGGGTTGCTAGCAGGGTTGTCTCGTGAGGGCGCCTTTGGCAGCCCTGCGAGCATAGCCAATTGAGCCAGAGATAAATCAGCCAAGGGTTTCCCGTAATAGATTTCCGACGCTGCTCCAAAGCCGTATGCGCGTTGGCCCAAATAGATTTTGTTTAAATAAAGCTCGAGGATCTCGTTTTTACTAAGATTTTGCTCAAGTCGCAGCGCGAGTAAAATCTCTTTAATTTTTCGCGTATACGTTTGCTCTGAACTCAAGAAAAAATTTCTGGCCACTTGTTGGGTAATTGTGCTTGCTCCTTGCAACGAGCCACTAGACGTAACGTTACTCATTGCGGCTCTAACAATTCCCGCTAATTCGATGCCAGGGTGTTCAAAAAAACCGTTATCTTCACTGGCAATAACTGCATTGATCAAGTTGTCAGGCGTGAGCTCAATGGGTACGGGCACACGGCGTTCGGATCCAAATTCTGCAATCAAAAGACCCTCGGAGGAAAACACCTGTAAGGGCACATCAAGGCTCGAGTCACGTATCGAGCTGGCTTCTGGCAGGCCTTCGCCCAGAACGGTGATAAGCACCGCTGCACAGAGGGCACCCATAGAAAGCAAGGCTAGCGAAAGGTGAAGTGCGCGATGGGCCACTGGGGCTATCGCTGGAGCCAGGTCAGTTAGGTGACTGACCTTGGAGGCCAAGGTTGAATTTAACTGAGATAGGTGGCTGACCATACGGTGAAGTTGGCAACATAAAGTGCGTAAATTAGCGCTTTATAATAACTTAATTACAGGTATCCTAAAAGAAACGTAAAGGGGGTTGATGGTCTCATGGAGAATAGCTTGGCGGCCGTATCGGCGTATCGTACGAAGATAGGTACAAAGATAGGTAAGTTAGCTTCTAGCCTTGAGTATACGGCTATAACGAGCCTTTTTAGGAAAGTTAAAGGCCCCGTTCTAGGCGTAGACATAGGGACCAGTGCGATCAAAATAGTGGAGCTTGCGCCTTCATCAGGCGGCTCGATTAAATTAACCCGCTGGGCGATTCACTCGCTGCCTGCAGGAGTGATCACTGAAAATACTATTTCCAATGTGGATGCTGTTATCGATGTGTTTGTTTCTGCGGTTGAGCGCGAATCGATAAACGCCAAGCGTGCGGTTGTAGCCGTTTCCGCTTCGCACGCAGTCTCGAGTAATATTACGCTGCCGAAACATTTGTCTGACGATGAGATGGAATCCTTGGTTGAATTAGAGGCGTCGCAGTTTGTTCCCTATCCGCTGGAAGACGTGAATTTGGATTTTCAAGTACTCGGTGCATCTGGACTAAATCCTGAAGATAACGAGGTTTTGGCGGTGGCGTGTCGGCGTGAAATTATAGAGGATTGTGTTGCTGTTATAGAGGCAGCGGAGCTAGAGGTTCAAATAGTAGATATTGATACCTATGCACTTGAGCGTGTAGTGGCCCATGCCTGCCCAAGCATCGGTTTGGTTGCGGTAGTAGATATAGGTCACGCAAGCACCCATCTGGGTGTATTTGATGGTGACCAGACTCTTTATTCCAGGTACCAGGCTTTTGGTGGGAAACAGCTGGTCGACCTGGTAGTGCAGAGTTTTGGAGTAAGCGATGAAGAGGCGAAAGGCCTGATAGGCTCAGAAAACCCACCGGACGGATACCAAAAAGATGTATTGCCACAATTTGTGCAAATGGCTGCTAAAGAAATAGCGCGCGCGCTTCAGTTTTTCTTTTCATCTGGCGCGACATCAAGTGTCGACCGAATCATTGTTACCGGTGGCATTTCTCAAATTCCGGGGCTTCTGAAGGGCGTAGCAAACGAGGTTGGTGTCAGTACGATAGTATTAGACCCGTTCGCCAACATTCAGCATAGCTTTAACAGTCACCACTTTGTGCAGAATTCAGGATCGTTGACGGTGGCTTGTGGTCTGGCATTGAGAGGCATTTATGACCGAGATTAATCTGCTTCCGTGGCGTGAGCAGCGGCGTAGTGAGCGTAGTCGCCAGGTGATGATTTTAACGGCCGCGGCGTGGGTGGTTAGTGTTGTCTTGGTATTTCTGGCAACGCAGATCATGGGTGCAAGGATTGATAATCAGCGTGAACGTAATAGATACCTGCAGTTAGAGATTGACCAATTGCAGTTGGTGGTTAGCGAAATTGATCAATTGAGGGGAAAAAAGACGCTTTACTTGCTCGAATGGATGTAATCCAGGAACTGCAATCCAATCGATCCGAGATTGTCCATTTAATGGACGATCTGGTGCGTAAGCTCCCGCCCGGTGTTTATTTCGAATCAGCTGAGCGTAAAGATGGGGTGGTTCAGTTGAACGGCATGGCTCAATCTAACGGCCGGGTGTCATCGTTGATGCGCAACCTGGATTCGTCTGAATGGTTTGCAAATCCATCGCTAAATCTCGTAGATGTTGCTAACAGTGGCAGTACACGTGTTAGCCGTTTTGATTTAAAGGTGAGCCAGGCGCAATCTGGCGAGCAAGCGGAGTAATAAAATGCAGATCAATATGGATTGGTTAAACGAGCTGCAAAATGTTGATATTAATGACCCGTCCTCTTGGTCTATCGGTTTCAAGGCCATTATAGCCTTTGTTGTGTCTATTTTGATTTTGGCCGCAGGTTATTACTTAATTATTAAAGATCAGGGTCTGGAATTGGAGCAAGCCAGAGCAGAAGAGCAAACGCTTAAAGCCACTTTTTTGGATAAAAAGGCACTCGCGGTTAATCTGGAATCCTACAAGTTACAGATGGTGGAGGCGGAAGAAACTTTTGGTGTTCTCCTTAAGCAGTTGCCGAACCAAACCGAGGTGCCGGACTTGCTGATTGATATTACTCAGGCTGGTTTGGCGCGCGGCCTAAAATTTGATCGATTTAAGCCCGAGGAGGTGATGAATCACGATTACTACGCAGAAATGCCGGTGAGCATTACGGTTACCGGCGCTTACCACCAAATTGCTGAGTTTGTTAGTGATATCGCAGCACTGCCACGAATCATTGTTTTGATAGATACTTTTAAGCTTACTCGCAGCGATCCAGAATCCGGCGTACTGCGAATGGTTGCAGTTACCAAAACTTACCATTATTTGGAGGAGTGATGAGCTTACGATCGCGATCCCACAGGTTTGCCCATTTGGCCAGAAGATGGATTTTGTTGGCCGTTATGGGCGCGCTGAGCGCTTGCGGTGAGGTAAATACGTCTGATCTGGTCGACTTTGTTGAAGCCGCGCATAGAGATAGCAAGCCAGAAATTGAACCTTTGCCAGAAATTCGCTTGTATGAAAAATTTGTTTATTCAGCCAGTGCTTTGCCGGATCCGTTTGCGGTTCTAAATCTATTGCCCGGCGATGACGGCCCATTCGGCAGCGGCATAAGCCCAGATACTAATCGCCGGCAAGAGCCTCTCGAAAAATATTCTTTAGATGAACTCCTGCTGGTAGGATCGATACAACGTAATGGTGAGATCTGGGCCATCGTTAGGGCACCGGATGGAACGGTGCACAGAATAACTAATGGTAACTACTTGGGGATGAATTTCGGGCGCGTGGTCAATGTTGCGAATTACCGGGTAGAGCTGAAA
>JABJKL010000125.1 GCA_018660405.1 Pseudomonadota bacterium
AGCGTAATTGTTTTAGTGTGATATTCAGGGCGTTTATACTCCAATTCTGGGGAGACTTTTCTGGTTTAACCTCTGATATGTCTGGGTGCTGAGAGGGCACTAAATTCGATTTTTTGGTGAAAGTTTTTTCCTATCACGTATTGTATATATTTATCGATAAATAATCACTACTATTTTTGGCTAACTAAACGGTGCATGTTTGCCGTGGCTCTAAATCAACAGGCTTACTGCGAGTTACCGTATAGGTAGCCAGTATCGTCAAGTCAAAGATAGAAGGTGTAAAAAGGTTGGAACCCTCTACAGCAATACCTATGCGCTGTAAATTTTGTTGATCGAATGGAAACTTTACATTAGCCAATTGAACAAACTAAAAATAGAAGAAGAATGATATGAATACTACAATTTCCGACATTCCACAGGGAACACTAGACGGGCTTAAACGCAACTGGAAAGCCGATATGGTGTCTGGCTTTCTGGTCTTCCTCATTGCCTTGCCTTTGTGTCTTGCGATTTCTCTCGCCTGTGGTTATCCAGCGATCGCTGGAGTATTCACGGCGATTATCGGCGGCATATTGTCTGCCTTTATCAGCAACTCGGAATTGACGATCAAGGGGCCCGCTGCGGGGCTAATTGTGATCGCTCTGGGCTGTGTTACCGAGTTTGGGTATACAGGTGGAGTTGACCCCGCTGCAGATTATCAGGCGTATCGTTTAGCACTTGGTGTGGGGGTTGCTGCAGGCGTAGTGCAGATCCTTTTTGGTGTTTTTCGCTCTGGCATACTCGGCGAATTCTTTCCCACGGCAGCAGTTCACGGCTTGCTCGCCTCGATCGGCATCATCGTCATCTCTTCGCAGTTACCGATTGTGCTAGGCGTTGAGTCCACTGGGGGGCCCATTGAAAAGCTGCTTTCTATCCCAAGTTATTTTATGGCAATGAATCCAGTTATTGCGCTGATTGGCGGCATCAGTCTTGCCATCATGTTCGGCTTCCCGTTCATTAAGAACCCGATGCTGAAAATGATCCCGGCACCTATGATGGTGCTTCTGGTTGCTGTTCCTCTTGGCATGTATTTCGATATTGGTACCGAGCAAATTGTAGCTTTCGCAGGGCAAGATGCTGCGCTTGGGCCACACTATCTTGTCGACGTGCCAGATAATATGTTTACCGCGCTCACCTTTCCAGATTTTTCTGGGGTGCTGACTTCCACTGGTATCACCTACATCATCATGTTCTCTTTGATTGGTAGTGTGGAATCCTTATTGAGTGCAAAAGCCGTCGATCAAATCGATCCTTGGCGCCGCAAGACAAACATGGACAAGGACCTTCTCGCGGTTGGAATCGGCAACACCGCCGCTGCCTTCGTCGGCGGCTTGCCGATGATTTCTGAGATAGTGCGTAGTAAGGCCAACATCGATAACGGCGCACGCACCCGTTTTGCCAACATGTTTCACGGCCTGTTTCTGCTTGCCTTTGTAGCATTGGTACCGGCATTGATTGATCGCATACCTCTCACGGCGCTGGCAGCAATGCTGGTGTTCACAGGTTTTCGACTGGCCTCGCCGAAAGAATTTGTGCATATGTACCAAATCGGTCGCGAGCAGTTCATTGTTTTTGTCTCAACCGTTATTGGTGTACTCGCCACCGACCTGCTTGTGGGCATCGGTATTGGAATTCTGGTGAAGGCCATCATTCATGTTATCAATGGTGCTCCTGTATCCTCCTTGTTCAAGCCCAGCATGAGGGTTGAAAACGAAGGCGATGACTCGGCGACAATCAAGGTTGATAACTCTGCCATTTTTAGTACTTGGATAGCACTGAAGAATCGAATCGCCAGACCAAGCACGAAGAAAGTTATTGTTGATTTGTCAGGCACAAAACTTGTGGATCACACCGTGATGGCCAACCTTGAAGCCTTGGAAAGAGAATTTGCTGAGAGCGATCGCGAACTATCAGTTACCGGCCTCGATGGGCATAGCCATTTATCCGAACATCCGCTGGCGGCGCGAAAGAAATCTAACTAATGAATGCAACTAGCAAGCTACACACCCTCATTGAAGAGGCTGCCGAACCGGTTTCCCAGTTCTGGCCCATGAAGGGGTATGTCTCGCATAACCCGCTCCAGGGTCTTGAGCACCTGTCGTTTGATGAAGCGTTCAAGCAAGCAAAGGGCTTGTTTGGTGCTGAAGGGTATTTGCCAGTAGGGGAATTCCGTAGCCTGTTTGAGACTGACCGTATAAAAGCGGAAAGTGTAGAGTGCGCCATGGCCCGTGTGGGTCCCAAAAGCGACGAGTCCATTGCTGTGGCATCGCGGACCATCACGGCACAGGAAGTAAATAGACTCCATTTGATTTATGGTATTGATGCACTTGAACCAGCATTATTTGATTGGCACCTAACTAGTGCGGGTGCATTAGAAAAACCGCAACCCGGTGCTAGCGCAAACCTCGATCTCGAAAAATTGTGGCAACAAGTATTATCCACACTCAATCTTTCAAATCATGCGGCGAATAGTCAGCAAACGGCAGAAGCGATAAGTGCTGACGAGGAACTCGAACTACCGTTTCGTCATACGCTTAGCGACTGGCTCGACCAGTTAACAGAATCTTCTATCGTTTCCACCATCGATCAGCAATTGATCAAGTGGACTGCATCATTCATTGATGAGGGAATGGCCGGATGGTCTATGCCCGGCAGACGGCCTGGATTCTATGCGGCTTGGCGCGAACTTGCGCAACACGATATGAGTGGGCGTTTCCTAGGTATTTCTGATTTTGCTAAAAAAATTGCAGCTCTACCGGAAGATCCTGAAAGTGCGATTCAGCATTCGCTGACAGTTCTTCAAATTCCAGAGGCACGTTGGCCGGACTATATAACTCGCGTGCTTGCACAGCTACCAGGTTGGACGGGGCTGATACGTTGGCGCGGGCTGAATCAGGACGATCCGATTCAGCAAGCAGCGCCAATTGATGTGGTGCAATACTTAGCAGTTCGACTATTTTATGAGCAGGAACTTGTTGCATTGCAAGCTCGCCGAAAATGGGGTGTTGAAGGTAATTTAACAAAGGTCGCCAATTACTTAAAAGATCATGGCAAGGCGCCAGATGCAACTGTTAGCCCTCATAAGCTAGCGTTAAGTCGTGATGCGTGGCGACT
>JABJKL010000180.1 GCA_018660405.1 Pseudomonadota bacterium
CAAAACCATTATGCTAACCGAGCAAATCAACTAAATTGATGGGCGGGATACTCTCTTAGACTAGAGCCCGATCTGTCCAAAAGGTTCTGACGACGTACATGATTACATCGACAAAGAAACCGATCAAGAGACTGTATTGCAGAAAAAGAGAATAATATTTGAAGTTTTCATAGTCACCAGAGAGCCTTTTGCAAAAGTTCGTCCTGTGCTGCGTGAGCTGGAAAAATCTAACGTAAATGGCTTCTCAGTGCATGTTCTCTCCGGCGCCAGCGAAATTGGCAACATCAATCAGGTCAGTAAACAGATTACCGTATCGAGTTTTCCTGGCGAGTCGGTCTTCCATCTCAGAAGTCGCATACCGGCACTTGCAAAACCTTGTGAGTGGGTCGTAATCCTGGAAGATCACAATATTGTTGGAGAAAATTGGCCCGAATTGGTAGCCAGCAGTCTCTCGAAAGTGGGCACAGATATAATTATGGTCGTTGGTGCCGCAACTAATCTTAAGTCAACAGATCCATGGTCCTGGGCAAACTTTCTGTCAGTTTTTGGATTCCATTGGGCGCCAATTATCCAAGAGCCCACTGAAGCAATAGGTTTCAACGTTTGCATAAGACGAAAATTCATCGGCGTGGGTCGGCTAGAGCTTGGAGAATATGAAACAGAAATCGTTCCAGCGGCCATGAAGTCCGCCATAGCAGACCCATCATTTCCAGTCGATCATATGCAATTTCGCAAGTTTCCGGAGGTCCTGTATCATCACTGGTATAATGGACGAGTTACCGGTTCATTTATGCGGAAATTCGACGCATCGGGTTTTAGAAAAGTTTTGGATCACGCGCGGAACACCACATTTCGCAGACAGCGGATTCTCAAAAGAATCATTAAGTGCCACCCCAATCGGGATAGCCTCCCGAAAAGCATCGGTGTTCGGATGCTGGCGTTGGCCATTGCTCACTCTCTCGGATGCATCTACGGCGGCTTAACAGGGGTCGGCAGGGCTCCTTGGGAACTTGAATAAGCCAAAATACCAACTTCAATTGCCGATGGGCACCCGATTGAACCGCTTATTGATATGGCGTGTACCGCACTCGAATATCAACGCTGCAATGACAGCCTGTGTGATTACGAGTAGAATCTTGAAGGTTACGGAACCTGAATTTCTGCAACAGTCACCTGTTTGATTTTTTCATTTTATTAACAATAAACATTACTATAAATTCTGTGGAGTTAGTTATGACACGTATTAAAAGTATAGTACCCCTGCTTCTTGTTGGCATGTTTGCCTCACTGCCTGTTGCCGCTCAATCAACTGATGAGCAGATATCCGGGGCCGTTTTACCCTTACCTGAAGACTTGAGGGCAGACGCAACAGTGTTTAACTATGACACTGATACGGGTGAACGTATTGTGCTCAGAGTCGGCTCTAATCACGTTGAGTGCCAACCCAAAAATGACGATGGGTTTACCCGATGCTACCCTGTTTCTGATGCCGCACGACGCGATTATAGTGCAAAACTAAGCGCGGAAGGTCTGTCCGGCGACGAGCTGCAAAATGCAATGGCCGCGGCAGTAGAAAGTGGTGAGGTGCCAGCGCGGGCGTTCGGTTCACTGATGTACCGCCTTTATGACAAAGACGACCGCATCCAGTTGTTATGGGTGGTAATGTTGCCTAATGCGACGTCTGAGAACCTTGGTATGCCGACTGGAAGCCAACGTGATAATTCCTTGGCAGGTCAAGGCCGACCCTGGATGATGCGCGAAGGCACACCTGGCGCCCATCTGATGATCCCAATCAATGGTACGATGCTATCTAATCAGCCTTAACTGTTTCATTATTATTGCGCTTCCTTCAGAGAATCGTAGTACTCGCGGATGGGGGCGAAAGGTCCGAGGCGATGCTGCTCTCTGGAAAACTGGTCAGCATAAGGTGGATAGGGACTATCCACCGGCTTTCGGGTTAGGTCTGGGTAATCATTTTCCAGTCCGCTCTTTTCAGGCCGCGATTGTGAGTTGATATAGGCGGAAACATCGTAGGACTCATCATCACTTAAATCAGTATTCCCCAAAGGCATACGTGCCTTAATATAACGTCCCGCAGTAAGAACCCGGGTCATGCCAGCACCGTTATTGTAGCTATCGGAACCCCACAGAGGCGGAAATAAATAACCATCATTGATGTCGACGGTAGCGGCAAGTCCCTCTCCGTTTTTACCGTGACAAAGTTCACAACGCGCCTGATACACAATTTCCCCGGCTTCAACATCCGCCATTCTATCGGGCTCCTTAAAAGCGGCAGGTTCATCTGGCAAGCGACTGCTCTCACCCATGGCAGAATATTGATTACCAAGATCAAGAATGTAGGCTTCCATGGCAATCATTTCAGCGCTGTCACGAGGCAGTAGCCGCCCATTCATACTACGTTCCATGCACCCATTAATACGATCACGAAGATCCCCCTCACGTCCATCACGCCCGGAAAAGCGAGGATAGCGTGTGGAAGTTTGGAATAAGGAAAGAGTACCAGGCTCAGCACCCGTATTAATATGGCAAGAAGCACAGGCTAAATGGCTTCCGCTGTAGCGCATTTCGGGATCAGCCTGGCCCGGCCCGATGATCGCTGCAGTTTGGCGAAGAATTTGTCGTCCATATTCTGCTGTTGCCGCAGCAGGAACCCTATCGCTCGTTAAAGAGCGCTGAACGAATACTGCGCCACTGACAATCAGTATTCCTAATACTATTGTGGCGAGAATAATGACTTTTCTCTCAAGCATGCCTGTTCTCCTCATTTGCTTCTGTTTGATGACATTGTCGGTCATACTCGCGTACTAAATCCTGAAACCGATGCTTTGGACGCTCGATTTCTTCTCTCAAGTCTTGACGTATTCCCCAGATAATCAGGAAAGCACAGGCAAATATCAGTGATGAAATTACAATTAAATTAGTAATCACGGTACCTCCTCCTCAACAATACTATCTCCAGCAAAAAACTGTCGCAGATAACTCGATACGGCAAACAGTTCTTCATCATTGAGTCGATCAGTCCAGGGCGCCATCGAAGTCCCTTCTATCCCGCTGTCAAGCACCCTCAGGCTTTCGCCAAGGCTGGGACGTTGCGACCTGAAATCTGTAGGAGCAACTGGCAACATGCTGGCGGCAAAACCATCTCCACGACCATCAACACCATGGCACTGGAGACAGTTATCAGCATAGACCTGCTCTCCCAGAGAAAGAACCCCGATGCTGGGCTCAGGTTCTTGTTGTGAAGTAAAATAACCACGAACCACCTTAGCCAGAGCAGCGCGATTCTCTGGCGAGAGGTCACGCCAGGCCGGCATTGATGTACCGTCAACCCCATTGTAAAGCACATCATTGATGCGGTTTTCGCTGTATTCATGTGCCGCTAGATTTCTGGGTGCCGGACTGAGCCAGCCCGCCGCCGGACCATCTCCACGCCCCTGTTCACCATGACAACCTGAACAATTATCTTGCCATAGTTGCAATCCAACTTGGGCTGATGCCGGTTTACCCAAAGCAGGGGCAGTACCGCGCGCCTGGGTTCGAGCAGGATGCGCATTAAGCAATGGCGCATCAAGAGACATCAAGGCCCACTTGTCATCAAGCGAAACCATGCGAGCAGCAGTATCCCCCTCAGGCCAGGCAAGCTCGCGGGCTCGACCCAGTGTCTCCATATAGGCAACAAGGTCGAGCGCTTCCTGTTTGGGTTGCTGCGGAGAGCCATCAAAAAATGCGGCGTAAGCTGGCATGACTGATAAGGGTACCAACGACCTGGGTGAAAATAAATGTGCTAGTTGCCAGTCTTTAGTCCGGGTCGCCCCTTCTCTCGCAAGATCAGGTCCAATACGTCGTGTTCCCCACAAGTGAGGAAAGTCGAAACGAGTTTCCCAGGCCAAGGTTGGCGCTCCAAATCGTTCAATATCAGCCTCAACATAACGAATCTGTTGGGTGTGGCAGTAGGCGCAACCTTCCCGGGCATAGATTGCGCGGCCCCGCTGTTCTGAAACAGTAGGAACAAGTGCATATTCTGGAGCCATTGCATTGATTTGTTGATCCAGCACCTGCGTAGGCCAGACTCCCAGCAAGGCCACTGACAAAGCAAAAAAGCCAAGCCCGGCAATTGCAGCGACGGAGTACGACATGTTTAAGATTCGTTCTGATGCTGGAGCAAATCGAGGCAGCACGTCAGCTGTACTCTCCTGCACAGTGCTCGTACCGATAACCTGAACGCCAGCTCCCTTCGGCCCCGTGCATAAACCAAACAACAATGCGGTAAAACCTGCCACAATTGGCAGCGCCGAGATACTCCGGACGATCCAGTAAATTTTGGAGGCCTGAACCGATTCAAGCCAAGGTGCGCCAGTCTGCCAAAGGTGCGCTTGAATAATGCCAGCAATGGTGAGGTCAATCACCATAATAGTGATACCCACCAGCAGCAGCCAAAAAGCCCAGTCAATTAACTCTGCATTATAACGAGCCCAGGGAATACGCTGCCAGGCATGGACAATTCCGCCAATGGCTGCAAATGTGGCAAAACCTAACATGGCGAGATGTGAATGGGCAATCACCCAGTCAGTAAAGTGCACCGCCTGATTCAAGCTCATTTGAGCTTGCAGTGAACCCTGCACGCTAACAATCAGATAAAAAACGATCGACATAACAACAAAACGCAGCCCGGCATCTTTGGGGAACAAACCGCTGCCACGCAGGGACAAAAACAGGTTAGCGACGACAATAAGTACAACAATACCGAGCAAGGCAGAAGCCGTAATCGCCCCAAGCTGTGCCGCCATGGGAATCACCGAAAATATATAATGATGAGTCCCATTTAAGGGGTATAGAAGAAACAGCCCCCAAAAACCAAGCATTGACAGGAAATGGGAGTATATAGGGCGACCACTTGAAGCCGGAATGACAAAATATAAAATCGCAAGCGCCATTGGCGTAACAAAAAGACCAACCGCATCGTGAATCCAGAGGCCACCGAAAGCTGCACTTGCAGCCCCAGGAACTAATTCTGGAACAATGTTGCCCATTGGATATGACAGCAAGGTAAAAACCAGACCGCCGATAATATACCAGCTTGATACATACAGATATTCAAGGCCACGACGAAAAAATGGCGGTAAAAACTGCACGGCAGCAAGCCCCAGGCCCAGTACTGCAAAAAAGTCGATGATCAAAGGAAATTCGGCCCATTCAATGGGCTGGCTAATTCCTGCCAGTACCAGTAACCAGCCTGGCACCATCACCGCGAAATTCCAGATGCCTAGTAACCACAGGCCAAGGCGGCGACTGGTCACTGGACGTCCAGTTAGTATGGGTACCGCATGGTAGAGAAAAGCAATAAAAGCATTGCCCAGCCAGCCCAGCATGATCCCCTGGGTATGGGCATAACGTAAGCGGCCCCAACCAAGCGGAAGCCAGTCCCCCATTAAATCAGGCAGAAAGAACTGAAGTGAAATCGCAATGCCAAAAAACATCGCGACCATCAGTGTGATTAACGCAGCCAGACTGTGTGCATATACCAGTTGGGTATCGACCAGTTGGTCTGGTGCGGAATCAACCATTATTTTTTTCTGTTGCTGAATCAGACCTCATCCCGCATACAGGAGACTAAAGCCATACTCCTGTGCACGTGTTGCAGCCATCACGCCTGCTGAGACAAAACGACTATTATCCACAGCATTAGCAACAAGTTCATCCAAGACTTCCTCGACTGAGCCACCCAGTGTGGCAACGATTCGTCTTGCCATGCCGGCGGTCGCAGAAGAACAAATCACATATTTAACCCCTCTCGCCCCGAGACTATCAATGGTCTTGCCAAAGTTTCGCAAGTCAGTTCGATCAGGCTGGTTCACCAAATTGACGGTAGGCGCGTTCCCGCTTGCTGGATCGGCATACTGCATGCGGCCATGAAAGATTTCACCGTACTTTCCCCACATAGCATCATTAAAGGCAAAGGGCGTAGATATATGCCGATAACACACCACCATGGCAAAATCAGATTCCTGACCTGCATAGGTATTTTTCTGGGCATTAAGCAGGTTATTTGCATAACCCAGTGCATCCGTTCCACCCACTGCGGTAGAAGTGTCGATAAACACCCGATGACTCCCTGGCATTTCACCCATCCAGGAATCGACATCATGACGTGCTGGCTCAAAGTTTGCTGATCCAGATTGTGCTGATGCAGTTGTTGCACTTATGGCGATACCTGCTGTTACAGCGCCTAAGCCTGCAATCAGAGAACGGCGTCCAGTAATATCTTGCTTACTTTTTTTCATGTGCTTCTCCTATGTATAGTGCTTTTCTTTGGGTTTTTATTTTTGTTTTGGTGATATTCAAGTCGATAGTATAAAAGAAAATCAGGGCAAATCCGTGATCAATGTGGAGGCGCGGTTAAAGTGATCGCCAGGCATGGGAGCAACTCCCGTAGTCTTGATTCTCGCACCGATCATTTGTCCACTCGCCATGCAGCACGGCATCGATCCCGTACTCCTGGGCGTCATCATGGTCGTGAATATGGAAATCGGAATAGTGACGCTGCCGGTCGGCTTCGATCTGTTTGTGGCGAGCGGCGTATCTGATCTATATGGCTCGGTGAGTGCAATCAAGGCTTGGTTTTTTGACTATTGAGCGCTGCAAATTTGGTGATAACTTCAAAAACCAAATAATTAAGCGATGAAACCAGAAAGATGCCAACAGCGATTCTCTAGCTAGACTCTTCTCTAGCTAGACCCTTCTCTAACTAGACCCAGTGACCAATTTCTTGACTTGTTTCGCCAAACTGTTGAAATCGTGACGTAATTTATGTAATTTATGATATATCGCAATATTACGGATGTACTCATTAAACGGTTGAGCCGGGGTGGCCGCATACATTCCTGGCTCTAAAATATCTTCAGTAACCCCGCAACGGTGCACCAGGACCACATCGTCCGTCACCGTCTTATGATCTGATATGGCAGATTGTCCACTGACAATCACCCGCTTACCCAAACGACTCGAACCCGCAACTCCCGTTTGGGCAACAACGATACAGTCTTTATCAATAAAAACATTGTGCGCAATATGACACAGCGCATCAAGCTTGGTACCGCGACTGATACGAGTTTCGCCATAAGTCGCACGGTCGATGTTGCAATTGGACCCAATGACAACATCGTCCTCGATGACAACAATGCCTTTTTGCGGGACACGATGAAAATGCTTGTCTTGATCCGGTGAGAACCCAAACCCTTCGGCACCAATGATACTGCCCGGTTTAATGATGACCCGCTTTCCAACTACAGCACCTCGACCAATAAATACGCTCGATTGGATCAAACTATCGTCACCGATCTTGACATTATTTTCGATCACCACGTTGGCTTGAACAACAAGGCGCTCGCCGAGTCGCGTGTCACAACCGATAACGCTGCCAGGACCCACTGTTACCGAATCCGGTAGTTGCACAGACTCATGGATGACCGCGCTGGGATGTATTCTTGGCCACTCATGCTCGTGCAAATTGTCATCGTCATAACGCTGGCGAATTAATGCATGGGCCAATCTCACATCTTCACAGACCAGTACGCCCAACTCTTTGTTGGCCGATAGGTTTTCTGCTAATTTCGACGTTGTCACTATAGCGGCGGGCGGGTTAGCGAAAAGTGAGTCTGGTGCATGTTCAGCATCAAGAAAAATGAGGTCACCTGGCTGGTATAAATCGACCGAACCAAAGCCCAAAATCTCGCAGTCATCACCAATGCGACTCACTATAAGATCCGAAAATTCCTGCTGAATGGTGGATAAGGTAAGCAATTTCATATTTAGTTGGATACGATTAGTTGGTCTGTTTTTTATCCCTGCAAACGTGTGGTCAGCAAACGTCCTCAGGCGGTTTGTCCAAGTTTACTAAATCCTTGCGGTTAACATGAATAAATTACTTGTCACTAAATTCGAGCAGAATTTTATCGACTTACAGCAATACCAAACTGATCCCTGGAAAAACGATGAGCAGAATAAGAACCAACAACATAATGACCGCAAACGGAAACGCGCCAGCAAATATGTCGAATAGAGAAATACTGTCGTCAGCCAGAGTCATCTTGATTACGTAACATGAAATTCCCAAAGGCGGCGTCAACAAGCCAATTTCAGCACCAAAAATAGTGACAATGCCGAACCAGATTAAACTGATATCGTAAGGCGCCATTGCCGGCAGAAACAGCGGCACCATAATCAAAATAATGGATGTGGTATCCAAAATAGTGCCCATGATAATCAAAATTATAACGTAAACCGCCAGAATACCCGCCAGGCTCAGCTCAGCGCTTGCGATCCATGCACCCAACTCGGCTGGCAGGCCAGATATCGCCAGCATTCGGCTATACATGGTTGCCGCCACTATTAACAGCAAGATTGATGCGACAATATGACCGGTCTCGTTCAGTACGTTCCAAAGTGCGCTGCGACTCAACTTACGTTTAACGAGGGCAATAAACAGCGCACCCATGGCACCGACTGCACCGGCTTCCGTGGGCGTAAACAATCCACCATAGATACCACCCAGCACCAATACAATCAGAATAACGAAGGGAGCTATTTTTCTAACCATCTGGCCGCCCGACATGGCTTCCAGAGAATCTGAAAAAGCCCGGGATTTAACATCCTGACCGCCTATATAGCCAGGAAAGAAAACGGCCATTGATACAATCGCAACAACGTAGGCTGTAGCCAGAATCAAACCTGGAATGATCCCTGCTTTGAACATATCGGCAACAGAAATCTCGGTGATGATGGCATAGATAATGAGCATTACGCTCGGCGGTATAAGCATTCCCAACACCGAACTTCCCGCCACCACACCCACAGCAAATCTCGGTTTATAACCGAAGCGAAGCATTTCGGGCACCGAAACACGCGCAAAAACCGACGCTGACGCGATACTGACTCCGGTGATGGCTGCAAATAGGGTGTTGGCAGCAACCGTCGCCACACCTAAACCGCCCTTCACACGGCGTAACAAATAGTTGGACACTTCATAAATATCCCGCCCAAGCTCGCATTGGCTCACCAGCAACCCCATCAAAACAAACAATGGAATCACTCCAAAAATATAGTTCTCCAAGCCGCTGGACGCCGCTATGGTCAACAGGTAAACGGGCGCTTCAAGGCCATCGCGCAAATACCATACGCTGACAAACGAAACCAAACCCAGCGCCACCGGCACGTGCATACCGGAATAAATCAAAACAAGAATAAGCAGAACGGAAAACAGCCCAACTTCCATGCCGGTCATTGTGATGCCCCCTCAGATTTCGTTAACGCATTTATTAAAGCGATGGCATGCCGCCAAACTGATGTTAGAAATACGCCCACGGCAGTGATGCAACCAACACAAAGTATCAATCGAATGGGCCATAGCGCAATGGTGAAAATACCTTCATTACCCGCGTAATAACCGCGCTGGTAAGCCTCGATCAGGGTTGGAATCGCACCGAATAGTATGGCTATAAAAAATGCCGCGCCGCACAGGTCATAAAACGCACTCAAAATATGGCCGAGTTTCGGGCGGTTTGCGACGACTTTGTTGTAGAGGCCGTCTGAACGCGTTAACCGACCCGCACGAACCGCATCACTGAGTTGTAAAAACACAATGCCCGCAATTGATATCTCGACAATTTCTGTCACGCCGTCAATCGGCGCACTAAAAAGAAACCTCATCAGGATATCCGCGTTCATCAGCAGCATGATCAGGAATATCCACAGCGTTCCCATGCCATTTAAACCACCGACCCAGGCACCAAAAAGTCGCGCCACTAACGTCTTATTTGGCCCCTCGCCCTTGCTTAATGTCCGATTTAGATTCGTCACGTTGATATTTTTATATAGTTAGCAAAAAATCATATGCGTTAGGGTCCAAACAGCATATAAAACATCCATTAATGTTAAATGATAGACCATGATCAGAAATAAAATATAATCTTATTGGATATCCAACTTGTCTAGGAAGACAGTTCAGTGGCGTAGCAGTTTTCAAAGTATAGAAGATTTAGACGTTTTAGCGTTATAATGTTAAAACGTTATTTGGAGAGCCTTATGAACAATTTGTCCAAGCGATCAACAATTTACTTTAAACGCGACATACATCAAGCGCTTAAACTCAAATCAGCGTCATCCAACCTTTCCGTTTCAGAACTGGTGGATGAAGCTGTTCGTTTACTCATGAATGAAGACCAAGAAGATTTAGCCGCATTCTCAGAGCGCTCTGATGAAAAAGAAATTAGTTATGAAGCCTTGCTTAACGACTTAAAGAAGCATGGCAAAATATAAAATTACTTTTAAAAAATCTGTCACCAAAGATCTCCGCATCATTCCCAAAAAGGATGTTAGTCGAATTCTACTTAGAATAGACGCGCTTGCTGAGGAACCCAGAGCAGAGGGGTGCACTAAACTTTCAATTCAAGAGCGCTATCGGGTTAGACAAGGTTTGTATCGGATCGTGTATGAAATTAGAGACGAGGCTCTGGTTGTACACGTGGTAAAAGTTGGACATCGCTCAACTGTATACAAAGGGCACCTCGATTAATTGTAGGGGCGCAAGCCAAACTTGTCACAACCTCTTTTACATGCGGCCAAAGCACTGAATGCAGCAACACCAAGCCTGAGCGATAAGTTAGATACCACATAAAAACATCAAAACTGAAAGCCCTGCGGTTCACCCCAGTGACGCATGATCGGCTGGCCGTTATCGCGCATAATATGCATATAATCGCTAAGTATTTCGCGTCCTGGCAGACCTTTCCTTTCCATCGCGTCGATCCACGCATCGCTAAGGCCTGGTAACCTGGACGCCCATTTCTGACGCTGCTCAGGGTTAACACTGATAATCGTGCCGCCTCGTTCAACGAACTCTGCTCGCGAACGTGCCGAAACACGGTCGGTTTCACGAGCAAGTTCGTCGCGGTAATCTTCCGCGGTTTCCTGTAGTACCTGTCTTACCTCCTCCGGCAGACGATCCCAGGTACGTTGATTCACTACGATCGCTTTGGAGGTGGCACCGCCAAACTGAATATCCAATATATAGGGTGCCACTTCATACAATTTATAAGCAACAACCGCTTCAGGCCAGACGATAACGCCGTCCAATAAGCCGGTAGACATATTGTTGTACCAGTCAATCAGATCACTGGTTACCGCACTAGAGCCAGAGCCCGTAAGGAATAGCATGTTTGACCCGACGCCCCCAATCTTTCTACCGCGCAAATCGTCAAAAGTCTCAATCGGGTCGGTCATTACCAGAGTATAGGTATCAATCGAACCCGCTACTGTTAAGTAATGTAGTTCGTAGTCTTCCCAGGCCTTTTTGATGATCGGATACTTATTGGCAAGCCCGCTCATTGTTCTGGCTATTAGACCAACATCATTGCTCACAAACGGGGTAGCGTATGGAAGATTATGAAATGGAACCTTGTCGGCATGGTAAGGAGTCGTGACAATGCCTATGTCGGCGAGATCGTGCTGCAAGGAGTCGAGCACTCCCTTGGGTTTGGCAATGGTGCCACCAAACGCCGGATTCCAATCGATATCGTAGTTATCATTTTCAGCGAGACGGCGGTCAACCTCTGGGATAAAGTATTCTATAAACACCTTTACCCACAGTGCAGAAGCCGAAGAAGCATCCACCGCAATCATCCGAATTGATTCACTCGCGCTGGCGACTGGAGCCAACAGATACAAACTCAAACCAAGCACAATAATGCCTGCAATTTTTTTGGAGCGTCTATTCACGGCAGGAATGCTTATTCTCTAGTGGTTTCTGGTGGTTTTTTCGATATTTCTTAGTATATATGCAGTTTGGCGATATTTTGTGGACAATTACGGTAGGTTTTTCTATTCTTGCTGATTAGCCAATATGGCGAATTAGCCGTAATTATCGACAAAGGCAGCAAATCAACATTGTTGTCGAAATATACGCACGATAAAGACATGACTGACGAAACTTCAGAAAAGCAACCCACCAATGGCGCTTCGCAAAAGGAAACTCTTGCTTCGTCGGTTTACCATAGTTTGCTAGAGGATATTCTGGCCGGAAAACTTGAGCCAGGCCACAAATTGCGTTTGCAAGCATTGAAGAACGACTACAATGTTGGCAATAGCCCGCTGCGCGAAGCGCTTAACCGCTTGTCTGTCAATGGCATGGTGGTTCGTGAAGAAAATAAGGGCTTCAGAGTTTCACCCGCCAGTATCTCCGAGCTTCAAGAACTCATAAGAACCCGTTGCTGGCTGGAGGAAATCGCCCTGCGGGAATCGATTAAAAACGGTAGTGATGAATATGATGAGCAAATCGTATTGGCGTTTCATCGACTATCCAGGCTTGCCCCCAGTGTTGGTACCTCTTATTCGTCTCCGGAGCAGGAAAATAAGCATCGTGAGTTTCATCAATCCTTGCTGTCTGCTTGCAATTCCAACATCCTGTTGGGTTATTGCGCGCAATTGCACGAACAGACTGTGCGCTATCGAAATCTGGCTGCAGTTGTAGAATACCGCGAAGACCATGAAGGTGAGGAACACGAAAAGATACGTGACGCGGTACTCGAACGCGATGCGGATACGGCAATAAAAATTCTAAGCTCCCACTACCAAATTACCGCTGAGATTGTCATCTCCAGTGGCAGCCTCAATTGAACTCACCTTTTAAAACCACCTAACCGGTAAATAACTCTTCGGTAAATAACTATGAAAACCGCATTTCTCGGCCTTGGCCGTATGGGCCAGGGTATGGCACATCGACTGGTAGAAGCTGGCCACGATCTTAATGTCTTTGATTTATATCCCGAACAAGCCAAGTCGCTTGTTGAGGCTGGCGCTACATTATCCCCATCAATAGCTGAGGCAATAGTGGATAGCGATGCCATCATCACCATGCTACCCAGCGATGGCGTACTAGAGGCTGTTGTCACCTCTGCGGGTGGCCTGCTGGAATCCATGCAAGAAGGTATGACACATGTGATGATGGGAACTCATGGAATAGGTATTGTTCGCAAACTAACGACCCTTCACACTGAGGCCAAGCAGGTTTTTGTCGCTGGCCACGTTCTCGGCCGACCTGATCTGGCCGCAACGGGACAACTCACCATTGTGCCAGCAGGTCCGACAGACACCGTTGAAAGACTGCAACCCATTTTTGACGTGCTTGGAAAACAAACCGTTGTCGTCGGTACCGACCCACAATCCTCAACTGCGGTAAAAATTGCCAATAATTTTGTTCTAGGTGCTGCTATAGAAACCATGGGTGAAGCAATGTCGCTAGTACGAAAACTGGGGGTTGACGCTAAGCTGTTCCATAAAATTTTAACCAATGGATTATTCGGTGCGCCCGCGTATGAGGTTTATGGAAAAATGATCGCCGAAGAAGCATGGGACAGCATTGGTGCTACCGCGATTATCGGATTGAAAGACATGAACCTGGCGTTGGAAGCCGCAGAAGCAGCACAAGTCCCGCTACCCAGTGCGGCTATTTTCCGTGATCGACTACTTGGCGCAATCGCTCACGGAGAAGGTGAACTTGACTGGGCTGTTGCTGCTAGAGAGCAAGCGCGTGGCAGTGGTCTGGAATAAATAACTTTATATGCACATCAGCACAGTAACGCCAAGGAGTATTCATTAGATGGGACTATATACCTGGTCCTGGGTTTTCATGATTTTCTACATCGGCGCGATGCTTGTTTTTGGTGTGGTCGCCAGCCGACGCGTCAAAGACGCTGATGATTTTGCGACCGCACGCAGCAGCTATGGCCCCATGTTACTTGCACTCGCGTTCGCCTCGACAGCGGCTAGCGGTGCAACCTTTCTTGGGGTTCCTGGCCTGACCTATACCTATGGGGTTTCAATTCTCTGGATTGCGTTTCTGTACCCGCTTGGCATTTATATTGGCGTTCTCATCTGCCAGAGAAGTATCGGCCGGTATGGCAATGAGTCAGGAGCCAGGTCTATCCCGGAGTACCTTGGTGAGCGCTATCAATCTGAAGGTTTGAGAATCTCTGCGGCAGTACTTTCCTTGCTTTTACTGTTTTATCTGGCAGGCCAGCTGGTTGCCGGATTGGTGATGTTTGAAATGATGCTCGGTTTATCGCAAGCATGGGCTCTGGGCATCACCGCCGTCGTCTTGCTCGCTTACGTGACCATGGGTGGGGCGCATGCAGACATACTCACCGATGGCGCACAGGGTTTTCTGATGGTCTTGCTGGCATTGGCCATCGCGGTATTTTTCTTCACGGGCTACGGTGCTGGCGAATTGGATAATTTACTCGAAAGCCTTAAGCAACAAGACCCCCAATTATTGCAAAACTTCAACCCGTCTAACGCGATCACCGCATCGCCCTGGTCCTATATATCTTTGGTCATTGCGCATATTCCGCTGGGCTTATTACCGCATATCGGTAACAAACTATGGGCCTTAAAAGACGAACGCAGTCGCACGCGCTTTCTGATTCTGGCACTTATCTTCGGCATGATACTGC
>JABJKL010000181.1 GCA_018660405.1 Pseudomonadota bacterium
CGCATACTCCGTACAACGAAGCGGTCTATCTTAAAGCTCTGGAGCGGCGTGGATCTCCTCTTTTGAATTCACCCGAACTGACCAAAGTAGCTTGACCGAATGACTCAGGGCGTGAAGCGGTCATTGGTAATCTTTCCTAAATAGAAAAACTAGGACCTAACGAGACGCGATTAGTCGAATCAACTAGTTTCCAATCTGGTCACGTAGCGCTTGAAAACGTGGCTCTTCGAGCACGGAAATGCCGAAAGGATTTGCCTTTATTGCACCTAACGAAAGCAAATCAGGGTCATGATCATTTACGGCAATCTCGAGTCGGTCCAAAGCCTGATCATAATCTTCCAGTGCGATATACATTAGCGCCCAGGCTGCCGGACCGACCCGCATATCTTCCGCTCGAACTTGGAGCGCCTGAGACAGTCGGTTAACCTCATCCTGACGCCCTATTTGCGCATAAGCCATTGCCAGTTGAGGATAACGAACTGTTGGAGTTTCCGCTCCGTAAAGTCGCTCCGCATGTTGCAGCTCGGTCATAGCCTCAGACCGATTGCCGCGGGCACTTTCGACGAGCCCTATTTGTAACTGAAAATTACCGGAATCTGGGGTCAGCGCCGAAACAATCCCGAAACTATTTGCAGCAGCAACATAGTCTCGAACATAAAAATAAGCTATCCCTAACTGATACATAGCACTAAGATTCTGCGGATCTAATCTTTGCGCCTTCTGAGCAGTTGTTAGCGCCCCGCTAAAATCACCTCGGAAGCGTTTGTTTCGCGAATATTGAGACAGTACATTTGAATTATTCGGGCTCAATCGCAAAGCTTCTTCCAGCGATTGTTCGGCTTCGCCCCAACGCCAATGAGCTTGATGGACAAAAGCCAATGCAACATGCGCCAATCCTAATGCTGGGTCCAAAGCTAGCGCTTGTTCTGCATTTTCCACGGTGATCTGTTCAGATTCGGCTTGCTGATTCGGAAAATTTCCTGTGAGGCCCGAGGCATAAAACCCTGCCTTATAGGCGTAGGCGGCCGCGAAGTTAGGGTCCAAGCGGATCGCTTCGTCTAGATACTTCGTTACTGTCGAAACCGAACTTTCCGTTGAGCCCGGAACGCTAATTGCTCTAAGATACAGGGCATATGCCGCCGGAGAGTTTGTCGGTACGGCTTCAATACTCTGTTGCTCGGCAATCGAGAACTCGGCTCGCAATGCATTGGCGACATTCATTGCAATATCGGCCTGTATCGCAAACACATCGGCTAGATCTCGATTATAAGATTGAGACCAAAGGTGCGCATCAGTATCAGGATCTATCAGCTGCATCGTCACCAGCACACGTTCATTTGCGTAACGAACGCTCCCTTCCATAACGGCACCCACGTTCAACTCCTCAGCGATTTTGGGAATAGATAAGTCGCTATCCGCATATCTAATCATCGACGTTCTTGAGATCACGTTCAACTGACTTAGCTTCGCCAGATGATTGAGAATTTCCTCATGAATGCCAGCGGCAAAATAAGCGTTATCAGGGTCAGGGCTGAGATTGTCCAACGGTAGGACAGCCACTGAGTTGGGTAAGCGTTCCTGTCGCGTATCTTCAACTACTGGTTCTTTGAGCTCTGATCGTGATCCCGACATCATTACTGAGACACCCAAACCCGCCATAAAAGCGATACCCACAATGATCGCAGTTTTCCAATTTACCCAGGCCACTGCCAATGTCACGGGTAAACCGCCGAGTAATAACCAGAATATGGTTTTCTGAAGTTCTAGCGAACACTCAAAGGTTGGGCACGTCGTATCAACCACCTGCCAGAGCACCCACGCAACGGCAAGATACCCGACAGCTATGCGAAACATCTTGCGTTGGTAAAGCTCGTTGATGATAAACGAGTCAGTCAATGATCATCCCCCTGAGAATTCTTATTGAGGCCGATTCTACCTTCAAATGCCTCTAAATAGACATATTGGGGCTAAAGGTGTTGTTTTTGGCTAAACGAGCGACCGAGAAAAACGTTAGACTATCGAACACCGGCAGAACGATTTAACCAATGTGTTGCGTCGACCAGTTGAAATCGCAGCCCAAAGCAGACATTCGAGCCTTACGTTCTTTTTCGACCAGGAAGTCAACCACCGATAGCATAGCTTGGTAACTGGGCACCGAATCACTAGAACGAACTTTGTATTTTCCATCGACGATCATTGTTGGTGTTGATCGGGGCGAATACACGTTGAGCTTTGTGGCGTTGAGATTCTGACGCATATCCAACGCAAATCCGTTATCCATCGCCATAAACTCTTGCTTGCCCACACCAAATTCTGAATAAAAATCTGCTAAGTCTTCTAGTGATCGAAATTCGCGACCATCCTGCCAAATTGTATTCATAAGGTGCACGTGTGCTTCTTCTTCTATCCCCATGATTTCCGCTATCAGGTAAGCTTTGGCCAATAACTCCCAGGTTGGTCTACCAAATCCGACCGGTATTCTGTCCAATTTGATGTCTTCGGCTTGTCGGCCCTTCCAATCTTGCATAAATGGCTCGAAATCGTTGCAGGCAATACAGCCATAACTGAATATTTCAGTAACAATTATGGTGTCTGATATTCTAGCGGGGTCTACCTGTTTCAATTCAAGATAGTGAATACCTTCCTGGTACAGCTCTGCTGTTCCCGTTTGGGCAAATCCCATACTGCCCCAACTCAGCAATATCGCTCCGACCATCGTAAATGTTTTCACTCAATTGTCTCCTTGTTGCTCGTGTTCTCAAACACTTGTTATTGCCCGTTCTCGCGGTTCCAGTAAAGGTAGCACCACACGTGGCTTGCCACAATAGAATAGATTGCGAGATCAAACCGATAGATTCGTGAGGTCAACCCTCTTATAAAACCTCGACCTCACTAGTAGAGTTCAAATAGGTAGCATGCTTATGCGCCCGTTGGTCTTTGGGATTGGTGCTACTCACAACCGTCGATGCTACAAGCTTCGGCTATACTGCCAACCTTAGAATCTTCGATAACTTCATTACGGTCGTATAGAAGGTTAAATGTCTCAGTCGCAATAGCCACCTCCATTTATCAACCGAATCTAAATCGTATAGCCAGACTTTCGAATTGGCAAACCCCTTATTCGGTCACCTGTTACAGTGTAAATAGCATTACATACTGCCGCAGCTAACGGTGGAAATGCCGGCTCACCCAATCCAGTTGGTGAATACCCACTATCTACAAAGTGGACGTCTATTTCAGGTCGAGAACCAATTCTTAACAGAGGATATTGATCAAAATTTGATTGTTCTGTTCGACCGTTTGTCATTGTGATCTCCAACCCCATCATTGTGCTAAGTGCATCGATCACCGCACCGTGACACAGGCTTTCAGCGCCGCTTAAATTTATTATCTGCCCAACATCTGCTACCACCCAAACTTTGTGAACGGTAATCTTTTTATTTCGATCCACGCTAACATCGGCGACTTCCGCAACATGTCCGGCATGGCAAAAGTAAAATGATAAACCCAATGCACGACCCGCAGGCTGCTCTGCCCCCCAACCAGCACGTTCGGCCGCGATTTTGATAACATTTACCGCACGCCCGGTATTCAAAGAATAGTCTTCGCCTTCTCTGAACCATTTCGGCTCGCCCATCGACGCGATCAAAAACTCCGCATGATCCCGCTTAGCCGCCACAGACAACTCATGCATAAAACTTTGCTCTACAAAAGCGTACGAATTTGAACTTGGTGCTCTCCAGGGACCTGTAGGCGTTTTTGACGGTAACAGTGTTAGGGTATGCTTATAATGTTGCAGTATTTCCCGTGGGAAGTCGATCGGCCGAAGGCCCGCGGCAACATTCGGTTCTTTACCGTCTGCAGAAACGGCAATCGAATGACTATTCCAGGCATTCAACTTGCCATTTTCATCAACACTGGCCTGCATATTATAAAATCCGCCAGGGCGGAAAAAATCAAATGCCATATCGTCTTCACGCGACCATTGAAGTTTCACCGGCGCATCTACTCGCTGAGCAATCAGAGCTGCTTCACGGATATAATCGTTATTGAGCCGCCGCCCAAAGCCACCGCCCCCCCTCAACTGGTGAGCGATGACATTCTCTTTAGGTATGTCCAATAGGTCGGCTACCGAGCCCCTTACGAACAATTGGGCTTGTGACGTACTCCATACTTCCATTATATTTTCTTGCCAATGGGCAACGCAGCTTTGTGGCTCTAGTTGCGCATGAGAAACGAAACTGAAATTATATTGGCTGGAAACCTTGGTTGTTGCATCGTTTATTACCTGAGAAGCGTCACCCTGCTCTGCCAATACTGTAGAGCCTTCCTGACCTCTCAATTCTGCGGCAGATGCGACATGATCGCTCCACGAATCACTGGATGCTTCACTGGTATCCCATTCGATCTTCAAGCTTTCACGAGCCTTGAAACTTTGCCAGGTCGATTCCGCAACGATAGCAACACCGGGGGTAATGGACACACCCGTAGGATCAAACCTGGGAACACCAGCGGTACCCTCAAGTACAAATGCTGTAACCACACCCGGTAAGGCCTTAATTTCATCAAGATTCGCTTTTACTACTCGCCCACCAATTGTCCGGCACTTGGTGTAACTGGCGTACAACATATTTGGTAATTGTAAATCTATACCAAATATAGGTTTACCGGTAACCAAGGCCATATTGTCAGTGCCCGTAATTCGAGTACCGAGCAAGCGATACTCTTCTGGATTTTTAAATGTGAGTGAATCAACCGCTGGTGGATTCAATTCGCTTGCTAACAGCGCCACCGCTCCATAGCTGGTTTGTCGATTTGACGAAGCATGCATAAGCTTTGACTGATCTGTCGTTACTTCACTGGAAGGCACATTCCATTCACCGGCAGCAGCTTCTATCAACATAGCCCGCACTCCCGCACCAGCCTTTCTTAATTCATCCCAACGAAGGGGTACCGACCTGGAGCCACCAGCCCTTTGGCGACCATACTCGTCTGCAATTGGAGAATTTTCAATAACCACATCCTCCCAATTCGCATCCAATTCCTCTGCCACAATCATAGGCAGTGCAGTTTTTATACCCTGCCCTACTTCAGGGTTAGGCGAATAGATTCGAATCACTCCGTCACGGTTTATTTGAACATAAAGATTAAATTCGCTCCCTTCTGAAGCTGCAGCCACCGACTTACTAAAAGGTACCGAAACGAAAGCCAGTGCCAATCCGGCACCCACGCCACTTAACTTGATGAACTCTCGACGACTTAATTGGTTAATCCGACCTGATTCGATGGCTTCCAGTGGATCATTATAGCCATTTTGCAAATTGTTCACGCTGTATCTCCTTGATCCAGTTTTCCAGCAGCGGTATGAATTGCCTCGACGATGCGCGTGTACGTTCCGCAACGACAAATATTGCCAGCCATAGCAGCATTTATATCGTCATCGTCTGGTTTTGTGTTAGCCGATAAAAGAGCGGCAGCACTCATGATTTGTCCGGCCTGACAGTATCCGCATTGTGGCACGTCATGCTCTATCCATGCTTCTTGCAGAGCGTGGAGCGTACCGTCTTCGTTAGCAACACCTTCAATGGTTGTAATATCCTGGCCTTCCAGGTTTCCAACCTTCACCTGACATGCACGAACAGGAACGCCATTAAGATGCACCGTACAAGCACCGCATTGAGCTATACCACAACCGTACTTGGTTCCTACCAAGCCAAGGGTATCTCTTAATGCCCAAAGTAAAGGCGTTTCTGGATCTATGTCACCGAGCGACTGAGTCGAGCCATTGACGGATAAACTAATCATGTAAAGCACCTAACGCCATATATAGAAAGTGAGGATTAGTATGCAACAAATTTTTGCGACAGAATAGTTCTAAAAATGAGCCATAATTAGCACAACATTGATTATCTGAGTGATGGGGTATTACCCAGCATGTGAAAACATGGTTTCATGTATGAAGGCTGCTAGACTCGATTGTTAGAGGAACGTCGGCTTTCGGCTGCGATTTTAACCGGTCGACGCAACACATTGGTTAAATCGGTCTGCCGGTGTTTGAAAGTCGCACTACACGACCCTAATCCTTAACGGTAAGTATGGTGATTACTACTCCAACAACCCAGAAAAAAAACTATTAAGTCCTTGTTCCCGGCCATTCTCCCAGGCCTTCAGAGCCGCTGTGCCAATGATCGCAATATCTGCGTGATCGCCAATAAACTTGATATCTTCGGGCGAGCAGACCCCAAACCCCACGGCCAATGGAAGATCGGTATATTGTCGGCAGCGTTGCAAAAAGCTGGACAAATCTTCGCCCATGTTCGTCACCGCACCGGTGACACCTCTGCGGGCAACCGCATAAATGAATCCCTCGGCCGCTTTGGCGATTTCCTGCAGGCGCTCGTCACGGCTTGTCGGCGTCATGAACACGATCGGAGAAAGCCCTCGCTGCCTGGCACCCTCGAACAATTTGCCGGCCTCTTCGATGGGCAAATCGGGCACAATAAAACCGACGCCACCGGCTTGTTGCAAACGCTCCAGATATTGCGTCTCACCCATTTTGAATACGGTGTTGTAATAACCCATCATCAGCGTTTTAAACGAGAAGCGCTCGTTAACCTTGTGCATAAACTCAAAGCAGTCGTCAACACCTACCCCTTGCTCAATAGCAAGCTGATTGGCCCGCACAAAGGTTGGCCCATCCGCAGATGGCTCAGAAAAAGGAAACTGTAGCTCGACTAAATCCACGTCAAATTTCTGCATGATTTCCAATTCTTTCAAATTGTCTTCAAACGATGGATAGCCACACACAACGTGCGTCATCACCAACGGTGATTTGGTTTTTTTACGCTCTTTAATGTAGTCAGCCAGCACGCTTAATCCTCGTATTCTTTGGCTTTTTGACAAATAAATTCGCGCCATTTTTCGTCATCGAGCGCATCGGCAACCGTAAAAATATCTTTATCGCCGCGACCCGACATATTAATTAATATCGACTCATCGGGTGACATTTTAGGAGCCTCTTTAACTGCTTGCGCAAAAGCGTGACAGCTTTCCAGAGCTGGGATCAAACCTTCGGTTTCCATGGTTAATTTGAGTGCTTGGGTAACCTCGTCGTCTGTCACCGCCTCAAAGCGAATACGGCCTTTTTTCCACTGATCCACCAAAATCGGGTTCACGCCAATGTAATCCAGCCCCGCAGCTACCGAATGGGTGTGCAGCATATTTCCATCATCATTTTGTAGAAAAAAGGTTTTATAACCCTGCGCGACGCCCACGGACGCATCTTTATAAGCTAGTCGAGACGCATGATTACCCTTGCCTGGCCCAAAGCCACCCGCCTCACAACCCACAAGCTCAACGCTGTTGTTATCAGGGTTATCATCGAGGAAGCCCTGAAACAGGCCAATTGCATTAGAACCACCGCCAACAC
>JABJKL010000182.1 GCA_018660405.1 Pseudomonadota bacterium
CAATGTGGCCGTCACCGGGTCATTCACCATCCCTATGATGAAAAAAGAGGGCTACACCGCTGAACAAGCCGCCGCCATCGAGGCGGTGGTCTCCACCGGCGGTCAAATTATGCCGCCAGTGATGGGCGCAGCCGCATTCATAATGGCAGAAATAATTGGCGAACCCTATCTCAAGGTAATGCAGGCTGCGATCATTCCAGCAGTACTATTCTTTGCGTCAATCTTGTGTGTGGTTCATTTACAGGCCCGTAAGCTCGGCCTAACCAGCGATCAAGGTGCCGCACCAGAAACGAGTTCGTTTTCTCAACCCCTTTCGAAAACGCTGTTCGAGGGGATTCCTCTGATCATTCCATTTGTCACATTAATCGCTTTGATGTTGCTGGGATACTCACCCTTCAAAGCGTGTTTCTGGTCAATTGTTTCACTGCTTCTAGGGCAATTAATATTTCAACCTGGCAAGCTGAAATACATTTGGCTAAACGCCCTACAGGCGATTCGAACGGGTGCTATTAACGCTATTCCCATATCTGTCGCTTGCGCCGCTGCCGGCATTATCGCTGGCGTACTGGCGATGTCTGGTCTTGCCGCCAAACTTTCCGGCTTTATCGAACTGCTTTCCGGCGGCATACCGATCATTGCGCTGTTCCTGACAGCAATTACTGCAATCATCCTCGGTATGGGCTTGCCAACCACCGCTGCCTATTTAATCCTGGCGACAGTAATCACACCCGCATTGGTGACCATGGGTGTGCCGCTATTAACTGCCCATATGTTTGTGTTCTTTTTCGGCTGCATCTCGACCATCACACCACCGGTCGCTTTGGCCTCCTATGTGGCGGCAGGTATTGCAGGTGCAGACATTAACAAAGTGGGGTGGACCGCTTTTCGTTTTGGTTTGGTGTGTTTCATCCTGCCCTTTATGTTTTTTTATGGCCCGGCTCTGCTGGCTCAGGATACGGCTTTGAACATATCACTGAGTACCGCCAGCGGAATTCTTGGGGTCTTTTGCATGGCAGCGGGCATTGTCGGGTTTCTTCGTACGGCGTTGAATCAATCCATGCGCCTGTTATGCCTTACCGCTGGCATCTTACTGATCAAGCAAGGACTTATAACGGATTTAGTTGGCTTGCTGATGTTTGCGGCTTTGTTCGCAATCGCAAAACCCACAACCACACTACTTTCGGAAAGCTAACCATCCAAGTCTTGAATCTTCTGGTAAGCTCTGAGCCCATTAACCCAAACTCGTTGGAACACCCACTATGAAAGACATCAAAATCGATCAGCGCGTTTTCGATCTCTATGACAAGTATTGCCACGGCTATATTGATCGTAGAGAGTTTTTTCGTCGGGCTGGAACCCTTTCTTTGGGCGCAGCTGGCCTCACAATGGCGCAAGCACTACTGCCACGATATGCCGAGGCACAGACCATCTCTTTTACCGACGAACGCATCAAGGCCAACTATGTGGAATACCCTTCCCCTGGCGGCAATTCAGGTCAGATGCGCGGTTATCTGGTGCAGCCTGCCGGTGATGGCCCATTTAAGCCGGTATTGGTGATCCATGAAAACCGAGGCTTAAACCCACACATTGAAGACGTGGCGCGTCGTTTTGCCGTTGAGGGATTTCTTGCGCTGGCACCCGATGGCCTCGAACCAGCCGGTGGTTACCCTGGTAACGATGATGACGGCAGAACCCTGCAAAGTGATCTCGACGCAGACAAGTTATTACAAGACATGGTCAATAGCGCCGAATATTTGGATAACCATGAACTTGCCGGTGACAAAATGGGCGTAACCGGATTTTGCTGGGGTGGCTACGCGACTAATTTTGTTACCGCAAAACTCGGTGACAGAATTAGTGCAGCCGTGCCTTTTTATGGTCGCGGAATAACAGCCGAAGAAACCGCCAATATCGAAGCGGCGCTACTGGTTCAGTCTCCTGAACATGATGAGCGTATTAATGCCGCGTGGCCAGAGTTTGAAGCTGCACTTGAAGCGAACGACGTTCAATTTGAGCGTCATATATACCCCGGTGCAAACCACGGTTTTCACAACAATTCGACACCTCGCTTTGACGAAGAAAATGCTGCACTGGCGTGGGAGAGAACGGTAGCGTTTTTTAATCAGCATCTGTGAGGATAGGGCTTATACCCTGCCCCCTCTTCCAGCAATAAGGAAAGGCTCCGATTAATCGGAGCCTTTTTTTGTTTCGCTTATGGGTCTGTCTTGTAATGGCTACGGTCAATAAGAATCTAATAGCGATTTTTATTACCGTGCGCAATGAATGTTGCAATCATGCGCACTCTATCTGGAAAGGCGCTGCCTACATATGCGCAATGGGTTTGTCGGTAAACAGATAGTCTTTCAATTCTTTATTCATCGCCGGGTCTTTTCTTCTAATCCATTCCAACACCATTGCAGCGTGTTCTTTTTCTTCATCTCGATTATGCGCAAGTATTGCTCTTAACTCATCATCCTTACATGCATCAACTCTTTGATTATACCAATCAACAGCCTCCAACTCCTCCATCAGTGAAGTTATGGCCCTGTGCATGTCGCGAGTCTCATCAGTAAGTTCTTCAATTGGCTCGTGGTAGCCTTCATTTGACATCATTTTCTCCTTGTAAATACATATTTTAATTCGCCTAACGACCAAGCTCAACGGTGCGGACAGGCCGCCAAGGAAAGCAGTTCGCGTCTAATCCGCGGCCGCTGCAGCGCCTTGTTACTTGTTACGCCGCCGTCGTGATTGGGAGCCACCGAGCACTAGCTCATGCTCGGATATTGTTTCCACACCTGCCATAGATATACGTACTCTACTATGAAAATCAGTACTGGCACGACCATTCCGGCTACGAAAGAAGACGAGCGGGAGTCTTCACGAGGAAACGCAATGAGGAAGTTCAAAACGAACGTCACAATCGCGGCAATTGGGAGCGCGATTAGTGCGCCAATGGCGCGGAGTCCAATCGACGAACCCTCACCGTTAGTGGTTGCTATGACCAGAAAGTAGCCAATAATCAATGCACACATGGGCAAAATGATTGAGAACACCCACCGCTCTTTTCGTGTGAGGCTAGTCATCTTGTCCGCCTATAACGCCGCAAATGAGCGGTGCCGCTTTTCAAGCGTCCGGTGGAGCAAGTGAAACTGGCGGAACGAACTCGATTTGCTCTATTATGTTGGTTTTTCATCTTCTATTTTTAGGAAGTACAACACAATTGAGAACACAAGAGTTGAAAGAATTACTGCTACTGTACCTCCTGACCTTTCCCCCGATATTAACACCATGACAAGGATGAGATTTCCAATTAACCTAGTATTTAGGAGATCTCAACA
>JABJKL010000178.1 GCA_018660405.1 Pseudomonadota bacterium
CGCGCGCGATTGTTGAAGCTGAGCAGACATTGACGGTATTGCAAGATTCTGAGGACTGGGAATCTGTTGCACTGAATGCTGGATATTCATTTACTGACTATATTGTCTCAAGAATTGACAACCCTAGCGTGGTGGATAATGAAATATTGGCGAGTGTTTTCCAGCTTGATAGGGCAGGTGTTGGGAAGTTCCATCAAATTGGGTCATCTAATGGCGTCGCATTGGTCTATTTGAATGGTATTGGAGACGTAGCCTCAGATACCGTGGCGGAAGTCGTTCAGGATGATGTGCGGCAGGTGATTCGCTCCAGGTTTGGTCAGGGTCTTGTAAATGGTGTTATTGAAAGCGCTCGCGATCAAGCTGACCTAACGATAAACGAGGATTTGCTCTAAATTTGTAGCTTCATCGTCAATAGCTTTGGCATCGCTAATATTACATAGAAGCTAAAAGTTATTGGTGAGGATTGACTCATCATCGGTATTTTTTTATCTCGCAAGGCAGATTATCGATCGCAATGCGTGGTGTTCTTAATTATCTATAAAACGGGTTTTAGTCATGATTGTCGGTGTTCCTAAAGAAATATATAAAGGTGAGAAACGAGTCGCAACGACTCCCGAGGCAGCCACTCAACTACAAAAGCTCGGGTTCGATGTTGTTGTCGAAACGGGTGCGGGTGAAGATGCGCGTTTTTTAGATTCTGCTTATCAAGAAGCGGGTGTAACGATTGCTAAAGATGCTGCTGAGGTTTGGCAAAAAGCGGACATCGTACTTAAGGTGCGTGCTCCGAATGACGACGAAGTCAATTTGGTTCGTAAGGGGCAAACCCTGGTCAGTTTCATCCAGCCTGCGCAGAATGAAGAATTAATGAAGGCTTTGGCAGGCCGCGGTGCGACGGTCATGGCAATGGAGAGCGTGCCGCGCATCTCTCGTGCACAGAAAATGGATGCGCTCAGTTCGATGGCAAATATCGCTGGATATCGAGCTGTAGTTGAAGCCGCACAGCATTTTGGACGCTTTTTTACCGGCCAAATTACTGCGGCCGGAAAAATACCACCTGCGAAGGTGCTGGTCATTGGAGCCGGTGTTGCTGGCCTTTCTGCGATCGGTGCTGCCAGCAGCATGGGCGCTATCGTAAGAGCTTTTGATACACGCCCGGAAGTTAAGGACCAGGTAGAAAGCCTAGGCGGCGAATTCCTAATGCTGGATTTTGAAGATGAAGACGGCAGCGGCGAAGGTGGTTACGCCAAGATTATGAGCGAAGAATTTATCGCAGCAGAAATGGCATGCTTTCGCGAACAGGCGAAAGAAATTGATATTGTCATCACTACTGCATTGATTCCCGGCCGGCCAGCGCCAGAGTTGTGGATGGAAGACATGGTTAAATCCATGAAAGAGGGCAGCGTGATTGTTGATTTGGCCGCTGAGAATGGCGGTAACTGCAAGCTAACAAAAGCAGGTGAGGTGATACGTAAGCATGGCGTTACGTTGATCGGTTATACCGATATGCCAAGTCGATTGCCGACTCAGTCCAGCCAGCTGTATGCAACCAATTTGCGTCACTTATTAACTGATTTGTGTCCTGAGAAAGACGGAAATATTGTTGTGGACATGGACGACGAAGTAATTCGTGGCACTACCGTGGTTAACGCGGGTGAAATCACCTGGCCACCTCCGCCACCGAAATTATCTGCACCACCCGCTGTGGCCAAACCCGCAGCAGAAGTTAAGGTGGAAGAAAAAGAAGAAAAGAAACCGAATGTCATTTTGGCATGGTTACCGATGGCGATTGGTGTACTGGCCATGGCCGGTTTGGGCTCGGTTGCACCCGCGTCATTTATGTCGCACTTTACGGTCTTTGTGCTGGCATGTTTTATCGGTTATATGGTGATTTGGAGTGTTAAGCCTGCGCTGCATACGCCGCTGATGAGCGTTACCAACGCAATAAGCAGCATTATTATTATTGGTGCCTTACTACAGATTTCTTCCGATAATGAGTCGATCGTATATCTTTCCGCGCTGGCAGTGTTTATTACCAGTATTAATATATTTGGCGGATTTGCCGTTACCCAGCGCATGCTGGCTATGTTTCGCAAATAAAGGAGAAAGAGCGATATGTCAGCAAGTTTAATAAACATGGCTTATATAGGAGCCACTGTACTTTTTGTTTTGGCGCTTAGTGGTTTAAGTAACGAGGAATCCGCACGCCGTGGCAATCTCTACGGAATGCTCGGTATGGGTTTGGCCCTGCTGGTTACCATCTTTGGAGTAGTGGAGGATAACTTCAATATGATGCTGATCGGCCTTGTGGTCGGTGGCGGTATCGGTTGGATACTGGCCAAGCGAATAGCGATGACCCAAATGCCCGAACTGGTCGCGATTTTACACAGTCTGGTCGGTTTGGCCGCCGTGCTTGTCGGTTACGCCACGTTTGCTGATCATGATTTCGTTTTTAGTGGCGTTGAGAAGACCATCCATGATGTGGAAGTTTATATTGGTATTTTGATTGGTGCGCTGACGTTTTCTGGTTCAGTGATCGCTTTTCTCAAACTTAGCGCCAAGATTAGCGGTAAGCCGCTCATGTTACCTGCACGGCACTGGTTAAACCTGGGCCTGCTTGTTTTAGCCATTGTGTTTGGCAAACTATTTATCGAACAATCCGCTGCTGGCGGCGGTTTGGAGCCTTTAATCTGGATGACGGTTGTTGCCTTGATTTTTGGTGTGCATATGGTGATGGCCATAGGTGGAGCAGATATGCCCGTAGTGATATCCATGCTCAACAGTTATTCGGGTTGGGCGGCCGCAGCAACAGGCTTCATGCTGAGTAATGATTTGTTGATTGTTGTTGGCGCTTTGGTGGGTAGTAGCGGTGCCATTCTGAGTTACATTATGTGTCGTGCGATGAACCGTAAATTTCTGGCGGTTATTGCAGGTGGCTTTGGTGGTGGTTCTACAAAATCTAGTGAAAATGCTGTTGATGCGGGCGAACAAGGCGAGGCCGTCTCGGTAGAAGCAGAGGAAGTCGCGCAGATGTTGATTGATTCCAAAGAAGTGATGATTTTGCCAGGCTACGGCATGGCGGTAGCTCAAGCACAGCACTCTGTGTATGAGCTGACCAAACGCTTAAAGGATAAAGGTGTTTGCGTGCGGTTCGGCATTCACCCCGTTGCCGGGCGGATGCCCGGCCATATGAACGTTTTGTTGGCTGAAGCCAAGGTACCCTATGACATCGTTTATGAAATGGATGAGATCAATGAGGATTTCCCCGATGTTGATGTATCAATTGTTATCGGCGCTAACGATATTGTTAACCCTTCAGCTCTAGATGATCCTGACAGTCCGATCGCCGGTATGCCAGTGCTCGAACCGTGGAAGGGTACAACGACCATCGTGCTTAAGCGTTCCATGGCAGTGGGGTATGCCGGGGTAGACAACCCATTATTCTATAAAGAGAATACTCGTATGTTATTTGGTGATGCCAAGGCAACGGTGGATGCAGTAGTTGCAGCACTCACTTAAATAACTGCCTGAGTATATGGATAAGAAAAGGCCACTGCGGTTAATTGCAGTGGCTTTTTTATCGGTAGAAATTTGAGAACGTGGTAATAAATTTGTTTAGCTCAGCATTGTCCAGATCGTTAATGCCCGCAGCTGCTTTACGCCCACCACCAGTTGGAAACTGGCCGCAAATCTCGTCTGCACCCGTTTTATTGTTGAGCGGTGCACGAACGCTGACCAAATAGTTGCCGTTTGCTTTTTCGGTAAGTACCGCGTGTGCCAGTTCAGGTGACTGATTGGCCAAGTCGTTTCCGTACACGCCACTGATGCGCCTTGCCCAAGGAGCATCAGGCAATATAACAACTTTGGAGTTACGGTCTTGGTAATGTGCGGCCAGGCTCTCGGTGCAGGCAAAGTCGTCCCGGTATCCTGCCTCCAATTTTTGAAAGTTCTCAACATCCCCCTGTATAAAATCTTGCGGCGTGTGATATCTGGATGCAGTTTTGAAAAGAGCGCCCGGATGGAAGTGCAGATCGTCTAGTGATGCACCATATCCGTTGTAGTTTAGATAAGTGCCGAGAGTTTTATAGATTGTGCGGTTTTCTTCACTAAGTTGTGTTTTTTTGCCAAGGGCGTCGGCGGTTTTAAGTAAGTTATCGCCATAGCATCCCGTTATTGCCCATTCAATATAGCGGTTGCTCAGTTCTTGGTTGACTAGCAGGCTGGTGCAGACATTTGCCGTTGTATTAATGTTTGTGGTCAACAATGCGCTTTGTGGAATTTCCCCAGCAAAGTGGTGATCAACATAATGGATATGAACCCTTTTGTTGAGAAGCCTTGTCAGCGCATCTCGATTCTTGTCCAACGAAACATCCAGTACCGTGACAGAGTCACCTTCTTTGCCATCTACTTGTTTCAGCAGGCTGATATCACGTTTAGCACCGGTGATGAGCCTGGCTTCGCAAGGATTGGTGAGGCGTAGCTGCACCAACGCGCAAATACCGTCAGCGTCACCGTTGAATACGTCGTAATGCACAGTCCTAGGAATTACTCATGCCTGAATTTGATAGTGGTCGATCAATATTTTAGCGACTTCAGGTCGGGAAAATTCAGGCGGTGGTGCAATACCTTCCGATAACATTTCCCGAACCCTGGTGCCAGAAAGCAAAACGAAGTCGTCTTTTTCATGGTCCGGTGCTTCGCGCATCATCACGACTTTATTGAGCTTTTTAGACCATGCAGTGTGGTCTGCTTTGAATATTTCAATGTCCAGCACACCTTCAGGCAGCGTGTCGAAAATGGTTTGGGCATCGAACGCGCCATAATAATCCCCAACACCCGCGTGGTCACGCCCAACGATTAGGTGGCTTGCCCCCATGTTCTGGCGGAATACCGCATGCAGAACCGCTTCTCTAGGACCTGCGTACAGCATATCGAAACCGTAGCCAGTGACCATTACCGAGTTTGCCGGAAAATAGACTTCGGCCATTTTTCGGATGCAAGCATCGCGTACATCCGCAGGAATATCACCGGATTTAAGTTGACCAAGCAGCATATGAATGACACAGCCGTCAGCATCCAATCGCTCCATCGCTATGCGACAAAGCTCTTCGTGTGCCAAGTGCATGGGGTTACGAGTTTGGAATGCCACTACTTTCTGCCAGCCATTAGCCGAAATTTGCTCACGGATTTGAGTAGCGGTCCTAAAAGTGTCTGGAAAGTCTGTTTCAAAATAACTGTAATTTAAAACTTGAATATCGCCGCCTAAAAATACATTGCCGGCTTCCATAAAGGTTTTTGCACCAGGATGCTGGCGATCAGTTGTACCAAATATTTGTTCAGCCATTGTGGAGATTTGTGTATCGCTGGCTTCGTCAATACTGCTGATAGTCATTATCGCAAGTAAAGGATTACCTTCAACGTTAGGATCTTTAAGGGCGATTTGTTGGTCGATCGAGAGTCCATCAGCTGAATTTACGCGGTTTGCAACGGGAGTAGGCCAGAACAGCCCAGCAGCCGTGGTCATGGATTTAGACACTGACAGGCAATCCGCCAGGCTCATATAACCAGTCAAGGGGTTGAAGTAGCCAGAGGCAAGCATGACGGCATTGCTTGCGGCTGCTGAGTCGACAATAATATTGCGTAGAGAAGTCGCCTCGGCGATTAACTGCGCACGTTCAGTATCGTCAGATATATAGAGTGTATTGAATTCTTGCGAACCGTGGGGATTGATCATTTTGATTATCACTAAGGTGAGTGGTTGATTAATAGATGAGTGGTTGAAAAATGGTTATACAGCGACTTATTTCAGGTGGTGCCAGCGCTGCACCCGCTGTTACACGAATGACGTTCTAGCCCAATTTCGGTAGCAAATTCAATTGCTCAAGTTTTGCAATAAGCACATCAACTTCCTGCTCAACAGATTGATGCTCGGTGTGCAAATGAATGTCTGGCTGTTTGGGGCTTTCGTAGGGTGAGTCTATGCCAGTAAAGTCGAGGATTTTACCTTCTCGTGCTTTTTTATATAAGCCTTTGGGGTCGCGAGATTCGGCACATTCAAGTGAACAGTCGACATACACTTCCAGGAATGGCAGACCACCGGTTTGGTGCGCATCACGCACCATATTGCGATCTGATTCATATGGGCTAATAAAGCTGCTGAGTACCATTATACCGGCGTCGGCAAATAGTTTGGATACTTCGCCAACCCGGCGAATATTTTCCGTACGGTCATCGTGATCAAAACCGAGGTTTTTGTTAATGCCAAGCCGAATATTATCTCCATCGAGTCTGTACGATAGTTTGCCTCTGTTTGTAAGCGCATGTTCAAGCGCAATGGCGACCGTGCTTTTGCCACTACCAGATAAGCCGGTAAACCAAACAGTGCAACCTTTTTGGCCAAGGAATTTTTCGCGTTGTCCACGGTTTACATCGCCTTTTTGCCAAGTAACGTTAGTCGCTTTGTTATTCATAGATAATCTATTGAGATTCTTACTGGTGTTATGCGAAGAACATTTCAGCCAGGTAAAGTGCTATTGGTAATGCCGCTTATTTTACTGCGCCTTGATTTGAATCGTCTGGTAAAAATTCGATTTTGCATCCTAAATTAATGCAGTACTCCAAGGGTACATAGGCTGACAATAGATTGTGATAACCGTGCTATATTTATTTTGCCCGGATTTTATAGATCTATACAAATTATACAACGCAATAATTTAGATGTATAAAAACAAACAATTATCCACACAATAAGTAATGTGTTATTGATCGATCACCTGTATCGGATTTCAGAGATCGTATAGTTCAGGACATTACACTGGTTGGTCCCCAATACATTTGATGGTACGCATAATGTAGCCGCTTTAAAATACACCAGGTTTTCTCAATATTTGGTTGACTGCGACATAGCTTGCTTATTACGCTTCTCGCCATGAACCGATACCGTGTTTTTTTCTTATTACTCGTTAGCTGCCTTGGTGCTGTTCTGCTGACCGCTTGCGTTGCCGCTGTAGTGGGAGGTGCCGCCATTAGTGCTGGAAGTGCTTCGAATGTTGTGCAAAAAAGTTTGTGGGCTAACCCACAAATGTATTACTCGTTCGATGATGAATCAGTTATTCGTATCGAAGCGGTAAGTTATTCTACAAATATCGGCACGATTAACGACTATCAATTATCAGCCGCTTATATTGTTGGCGAGGATATGGGCTGCAAATCGATCAATCTAATTGATAATTATACCAAAGGTGTGCCGGTTGTCCTGGACCTTACCGGTGCCGCCAGACGAAAACGATACACCAACTACTACCGATGCTCGACTCGTTTTAATGATGGTCGAAAAGCTCGATTTCTAGACGAGCACGAAGACCTGTTTGCAAAGATTAATGAGAAGCACCTGTTACGGCCAGCTACTGTTGAGATGGTTGACGAGCGCAAGGTAATGGCTTCCGACAAACATGGTGAGGCAAGCGAGGAGATTGGATTGGCTCAGGAGCTGTTGGACGCTCACGGATACGAACCGGGCCCGATTGATGGTGTTTATGGCGATCAGACCGAACAAGCTTTGCGTGATTATCAGGAAGATCGAAAATTACGAGTGACCGGTATTCTGGATTCGAGTACTCGTAAGTCTTTATTTGGCGAGTAGAGATTGCTTACACAGCGGTATCGACCAAACGGGTTTATTGCGTACAATCAGAGGCGCTATCAACAGGTTCGCTCATATGTTTAAAATGATTGCTTTCAGTGGCGTGTCATTACTATGCAGTGCGGTTCTTAGTGTTGCGGTAGCAGCACCGCAAATCGCAGTCGTGCCAGATACGCAAAATTATACGAATAATGAGTCTCGACACGGCATAATGCGCCAGCAGATCGGCTGGGTGGCCGATAATGTTGAAGCTGAAAATATCGTTTTTATGACGCATCTGGGTGATATTGTTTCGGCTAGAATCGCGCGAGTGACTCGGGCAAAACAGTGGTCAGTCGCGAGTGACATATTTGATCTGCTAGTAGACCGGCTTCCTTATTCCGCAGCCTATGGCAACCATGATTTCGACACGATGGGCCAGAGTTCTGATGGGGCCATCGACGCGCAAGGGTATTTTGGTGTTGCGCGATACGCATCGAAAGATTGGTTTGTCGGTGCCAGCCCGGATGGAACCAACTTTGCGCAGGTGTTTGAGCTGTCGGGTATTGAGCTTTTACATATCACAATCAAATTCAAGCCGGACGAAGAGTCCTATAGTTGGGCGCAGGAAGTGCTGGATGCGAACCCTGGAAAACCGACAATAGTTAGTACTCATGCTTACTTAACTGACTCAGGGACTGCACTAAGGGGTAACGACCTGGTCGAGGCTGGCTACGACTCTATTGGTCAAAAAATTTGGAATTTTTTGGTGCGCAAGAATGACCAGATATTTATGGTCATAGGTGGTCATAACCACGCAGGTGATAACGTCGAGATTTCTGGTGATTTTAGTGATGACGGTGAATACCATCAAATAAGCATAAATGATTCTGGCAATGCGGTTTACGAAATTCTCGCTAACTATCAAGACTACCCAAATGGGGGAGATGGCTGGCTACAGTTGATGGCGCTGGACGTCGAGAATGGGCGCATTGATGTGCAGACCTATTCTCCTTTTTTAGATAAATATCAGGATGATGCGGGGAGCCTTTACAGTTGGGATGTAGACCTTAAAGATCGTTGGAGGTTGGAGTAAGTACAAGCTACAGGGCACTACGTTCAGTATGTTGAAACGCTTTTTTATTGGTTTCTTACTACTGCTTGTCTTTTTTGGCGCTGTTCTCCTATGGCAACTGCCGCGCGTGGTTTCCGTGCTTGCTATCCCGGTTTTGGAGAGCGCTGGGTTACACGATGTTGAACTGGATATAGATGGGATTGGACCAGGCCACGCGAACTTAGGTTCGCTAAGGTTTCGTCACAATGCCGTATTGTTTAGCGCTCAGAGCATACGTCTTGTCTGGTCAGGAACGGCAATCCTCGATGGTCAATTAGACACGCTCGATGTTGATTTTCTGGAAGTAGAGCTCAGTCAACCTGGTGGCGGCAAAAGTGATTTTAATTTTGACGATATAGATCTACTTTTTAGCTTGCTGGTAGCTCCGGTGAGTGAACTGGTTCCTGTTAAGGATTTTGCGGTCGGTAATTTAATTGTTTATCGAAATATCGATAGCGATCAAGCGGGCAAGCGAGTACTTATAAATGGAAATTTGCAGCTGCGTAATGAGCTTGGCAATGCTGAATTGAATGCAGTTTATCGTGCAGACTCAAGCCCCGAATTGGCTATCAAAGCGAGCAGCCGTAAGCCTGGTGAATACAGCGCAAGTATTAAAACTGTCGCAGGCGATAAACTGTTGGCCGTGCAGGCACAATTTAGTGATAAGCAATTGCTATTCGATGGTACAGCCGATAAAGCACTATTCGAGCTAACATCTACAATTTCATCGACAGTTTTGGACGAATTAGAGTTTTCGTCGATGGTGTTTGCCGGGGGCGTTGAAGATAGCCGTCGTAATTTGCGCGGCAAACTATCGATAAACATCAATGATATTAGATATACAGGGTATAAACTTGAAGAGCTTTCTGCTGAGTTTCCGATAACTATTGGACCTCAGGAACCCATGTTTTCGGACGGCTGGTTGGGTACCGACAGTGAGATTGCATTTGAACTGTCTGGGTTAGACTTTGCGGAAGAGGTGCAACCACTGGACGTAAGCCTCAAGTTGGAAAGGCTTCGGTATCCCATCAATGTGCCAGGTGAACCGCTTATCGAAGGACACTTTTTGATTGACCAGATAACACCTGAAAATGAACAGATACCTTTGGCGCTGAACAACATTGAGCAAAGTTTCGCTTTACGCGGTGATATGCTCGAATTAACCGGCACTCTCAATGAGTCCACGCGTGCGCTTACGATCACCAGTGACGCAAAATACAGTTTGTCGAGTGGGGAGTTATTCGTCAGAATTAATCCTGCGGGAGTAAGTTTTGATAATGCCGACCGTTTTGCAGATCTAATCGCTCCGTATGATCCGCCAATTGCGTTAGTGACAGGTCAAATGGAATCCAGTTTCGAGCTGGACTGGAATGTTAAGGGGCCCGTTGAAAATCTAACCGTGCGGGGGTCGGTCGAATTTACCAATATCGGTGGCGCTTATAACGATTACTATTTCTCTGGATTAGATGGTGCATACAGCGGCAGTGTTTACCCAGTTATCGCCAGCGACGATACCAGCGTTATTACGGTTACCCAATTGGATGCGGGGGTGGCGGTAAGGGATCTAAAAGCCGTGCTGTCGTTAAATCAATTGAATAGCAATCGGGCAAACGGCTTTGCCGATGGATTAGAGGTTCAACTGTTTAGCGTTTTGGCTAACACGATGGGGGGGTACATCGCTATTAAACCTGCTCAAATAAACTTTGCTGATCAACAGCATGAATTATCTATGCTGCTGATAGGTATAGACATCGATACCTTATTGCGAGAACAAGAATGGGAAGAAGTTATTGCCAGTGGCAAATTGTCTGGCGAAATTCCGTTGTTGATCAATGACGACGGCTTGAGGGTAACGGGTGGGCGTGTATATGCCGCTGAGCCAGGTGGAAAAATTCAATACACAGGTGATGTTGATGCCCTTAGCCTGGCTGCTGGGCCTGCGGGTTTCGTATTCGAAGCATTGCAGGATTTCCATTACGGATCTATGAATATCTACCCCGAGTATTCGCCTGATGGGTCTTTGAAGATGCGCCTGGAAGTTCGAGGCAATAACCCGCAGGTGGAACAAGGCCGACCCATTAATTTTAATATTAATCTCGAGCAGAATTTACTGAAATTACGCGAGAGTCTGCGGTATGTAGATGGCCTTAATGATGAAATTGACGAAAAAGTTCAGGCGTTTTATAGAAATAACCCAAACAAATAGATAGTTTCCGGGTGCGCTGTTCAGTCGCTGTTCAACTACTCGTGTTATTCTTTAGTCATAACTTAATACAGGAGCGCATATGATTTCTTATAAGATTTTTAGGAATCGAATTCGGTATCGGCCTTCGGCATTGGTTTCGTCCATTCTTATGGGATTATTACTGTCTACCGGAGCATTGTTGGTGATGGGATGCACACCAACGGTAAGAGTTGCCGCTGACGAACCGATCACGATTAATTTGAATGTAAAAATTGAGCACGAAGTTAGAGTTAGGGTTGAACAGGACCTCGAAGAGGTGTTTTCGGAAGACAGCGGCCTATTTTAGCTTTAGCCCATAATTCGACTTATTGACTCAAACGTTCTTAAACGACTTTAATATTGAGGTAACACTCATGAAGACGAACAAACAAACACTCATTTATTTATTGGCGAGCGCATTCTTATTACTCTCAGCCAGTGTTTATGCGCTGGACCTAGGGCAGGCCAAGGCACAAGGCTTGGTTGGAGAGACCAACAACGGTTATCTCGCAACTGTGGTGAGCAATGCAGAGGCCGACGAAGTGGTCAACAGTATTAATGCGCAGCGACGTGCACATTACCAGGCGATTGCAGACCGAAACGGCACAAGTATAGAAGCGGTGGAGTCTGTGGCTGGACAAAAAGCGATTGAACTGACACCCGCAGGCCAATACATTAATACTGGCGGTGGTTGGGTTCTGAAGTAGACCTGTGATCAACAGTTAAGATATTCACCAGCGGAATCAAGCAAAGTTTTTGACTGAGCGCAGACTGAATTACTATCGGTGAATTTTCAAGGAGCTTAGGCAAGGGTTGGAGCAGGCCCAAGGTGTAGATACCGACAAAAATTCGACTAATGCATTGTTGGATGGTTCTGCTGCAGGAGCATTTTACCGGATTATTGGTTACGTGAGCGGCGAAGAATTGATATATCCGAATGACGCTATCCTTTGTCCGCCAACTTTTAAATAGGGTGGCTAACGGTTCCGAACACTATTTTAATTTGATGTCTCGTACGCAGATATCACAACGGCCGTGCCAAAAGACACGAAATTCCAGGCATTGTTCTGGGTTTGCCGAGAATCCGATAGATATTGTGTTTGCCTCTCGCGTGAGGTCTTTAGTGCCAATTTCCTCAAGGCGAATCAATTCATCGCTTTTGTTGTCATACACCTCAAGGTTTACGATGGGTTGGTCTCCATCGTCATCATTTAATACCTCGACGATAAATTGAACTTCTAGTGGCCCTGATCCCTGCGGACGAACATCGTGCCCGTAGACACAATGGCCGGCTTGGTGCTGGGAAACGAAGCAGAAAACCCCTTTATCGGTTTTTTCGCCGGTATTCCCGTTGGGCAAAGGGGCATTCATCTGCTGCTGAATATCAAGCTTTAATGCCCCGGTGTCCACCAGGTATGCTTGTCGGTCACTCTCTAAAATAGGGGGTATATACTTGCTGATGTGGCCAACATGGCTAGCATAATGCTTATTGAGCTCGGCAATCCAGTTTTGTTTGATTCGGCCAACATCGTGGAAATCGCTTACCTGAGAATAGTTGTCCCGCAAGTCTTGCCGTAATGCCACATGGTGCTTTGCAGCATAGCGCAACGCATCCTGAAGCGATTGCTCGTCAACCTTCCAGTCATGTCCGTGTTCCAGGTGTGCCTGGTCATGGTTAGGGGTAGCAGCTTTTTTACCCAGGTCTGATACGCGCACTACACCGGGCAGATGACTGAATTCGCTATGCACTGTACGTCGTCAGAACCTTTTGGACAG
>JABJKL010000084.1 GCA_018660405.1 Pseudomonadota bacterium
AAATCTTCCGGTGACTGTTTAATAACACCCGTCGCGGTCGGCTTTACGCCCGTTGCAAAGGCAAGTGAATCCATGGAGTAAGACAAAGTGGTTACCGCTACGTAAAGTTTCTTGTAAATGCTGTCAGCAGAACTCTATTATAAACCTTCTATAAATCTAAAACGTTCGTTTGGTCTCACATGCGGATATATCACGAATTAAATATGAAACCGTTACATCTAATCAGTGTCGCAATTACCGCTCTGCTTATTGGCTGCTATCAGTCCGAGGAGCCTGTTACCACAAAAACAGCAACCATTGTGAATCCACCCATACCACTGGCTGAACTCTCCTTGGTTCAACACAATGGCACCGCCTTTGATCACACCACTCTGCAAGGCAAATGGACGCTGATGTTCTTCGGTTTCACTTTTTGTCCGGATGTATGCCCAACCACGCTGCAATTACTTGCCCTGAGCCTGCAGAAAATTGAACAATCCGGTATTGAAAACGCGCAAGTCGTGTTTGTATCGGTTGATCCAGAGCGAGACACGCCAGAGCGCCTGGAAGAATATTTGGCACACTTCGACGAAAAGTTTATTGGGGTGACCGGTGAGCTTACTGACATAGAAAGCTTCACTCAGTCAATAGGCGTGGTATTTGCTCATAATTCACTCGATGAATCGGGCTTTTACGCAGTCGATCATACCACCGTGATCTTGATGGTTAACGATAAGGCCGAATTGGGCGGAATCTCCTCAGCGCCGCATAAATGGGAAGATATCGCCGATGATTTTATGACAGTTCGCGCGCAATGAAACTGAACAATCGTTACTACGCACTACTTTGCGGCCTCACATTCGTTAGCCTATCGTGCGCCCAGCAAACTCTTGAGGTACTCGAACCCTGGGTTCGCATTCCGCCTCCGGGTATGAACATGCTGGCCGGTTACGGTGAATTTACAAACTCATCGAACAGCACCATTGAGCTGGTCTCGGCGCAAAGCGAAAATTTTAAATCAATAAGTTTTCATATCTCCGAAATCGTCGATGGGATTAGTAAAATGACTAAATTGGAATCGGTCTTGTTACGACCCGGCGAAACCGCCCGTTTCGAGCCCGGTGGCAAACATTTGATGATCTCAACACCACAGTATGATGAACGACCCGAACAAGTACAGATTGAGTTTTTAAGTGTTTCTGGAAAACGTTATCAGGTGAATTTTGTCTTTCTCAATAGCGAACCTTAAACCTGAATAAGCCCGCTTTCCTGTAACAGACTTAGCGCGGCCTCGATTCTTTGCCCGGAGCAGATTTCACGGGGGCGTAGAGTATTAAACCGGTTTTCAGCACCCACAGGAACACTGATTTCTCCAGAATCGAGTAATTGGTCAACCGCCGCAGAATCGTTACAGACCAATAGCGTGTCGCAACCCGCTTTTAGTGCAGCTTTCGCCACTTCAATAATGCTTCCACGCTTGGCCCCTTCCATGCTTAGGTCATCGCTAAAAACAACACCCTTAAAACCCAATTTTTCTCGCAGCTCAGTCTCTATCCATTCTGGTGCCAGGGTTGCAATGCCCGGATAGATCTTTGGAAAATCCACGTGCGCCGTCATCACACCTTGCAATTGGCCAAGCAATTTTTTGTAGGGAAGCAAATCACACGCCTCTAACTGCGCTAACGTACGCGTATCGCACGGTTGTTCAACATGCGAATCTCCACTAACTCCACCATGGCCGGGAAAATGCTTGCCAACAGACGCCATACCCGCCTGTTGCATACCATCAGAAAATGCCCCCGCTAATTCCGCTGCGGCAATTGGGTCACGATGAAAACTACGATCCCCAATCACGCCACTTGGCACTGAAGCAACATCCAAAACCGGTGCAAAACTTAGATCAATACCGCAACTACTCAGTTCTGCAGCCATTAACAAGCCCCCTGCGGCGGCACACATCAAGCCATGTTGATAGTCTCGATCAAAAACACGCCCATACTCCGCAGCAGCCGGAAGCACCACAAAATCGCTTTTGAAGCGCTGCACGCGACCGCCTTCTTGGTCAACCGCTACAATGAGTTCGGGCGTTTTAATCGCTTTAATAGCTCGAACCAAATCAATGAGTTGATCGCGATTCTGGTAATTGCGTGTAAATAGAATAACGCCACCCACCAACTCATGATGCAAACGGCTCAAATCTGCGTCTTTTAGCACTGGGCCATCGATATCTATCATTAAACAGCTCATTCTTGCTTCCCTACTCGTATGTCACTCGAATATCCACGCTTTTACCTACATTGACCCGGTTAAACAGCTCAATAACATCCGCATTTTGCATCTTAATACAGCCGTGAGAACTGGGTATTTGCATAGGGTCAGAATCAGGACAGCCATGAATATATATATAACGCCGCATGGTATCGCAATCTCCCAACCGATTTCGACCTGGTTCGCAACCAGAAAGCCATAAAACACGCGTTAAAATCCAGTCCCGGGAGCTATTTTGTTCGGCTAACGCCGGGCTATAGATCTCGCCAGTAGGTCTGCGACCTACAAACACGGTGTTTACAGGTGCTCCCTGGCCTATTTTCGCACGAATAATGTGCTTGCCCTCTGGAGTGCACTCACTACCCATTAGCTGCCCTACGCCGTTGCTGGCGGTTGAAACAGGATATTTTGCAATCGTACAAGCATCTTCCTGTAGCAACATCTCCTGCCGGCCAACATCTATGATCAAAGACACAATTAAAAAGGTGGTTTCAGCTGTTGCCGCACGTGATCTAACAGCCCGTCAGATGCGCCTTCGATTAATTCCAAAACATGATCAAAACCACCCTCCGTTCCAAAGTACGGATCAGGTACATCAAATCGCTTGGTGCGCTTACTAAAGCTCATAAAATAATCTAATATAACACTTCCGCTTTCGGTTTTAAGCCTTTGTAACACATTATGATTCTCCTTATCCATTGCAAGAATATAATCGAATTTATCAAAATCTTCTGTACAGACCTGACGCGCAAATATTTCGCTCATGTCGTAACCATTTTGCTCCGCAACTTCGGTCGATCTGGCGTCTGGCGGCTCGCCAATATGCCAGCTTCCAGTGCCCGCTGAATCAACCACTATTTGATCCTGTAAACCCGCTTCTTTGACTTTACTTCGAAACACCGCGTGTGCTGTTGGAGAGCGGCAAATATTGCCCAAACACACGAATAAAACGCTAATCGACCTGCTCATTAGTTGTCCCGACCAGCCTCTAATTAGCGGCCTGCGGCTAACAATTCCCTTGCCACTGCCAAGTCTGTCGGTGTATCCACGCCAATGCCATTATCTTCTTGCACCTGGCATACGCGAATCTTATAACCGCTGGATAGGGTGCGTAGCTGTTCCAGCGCTTCCGCCTGTTCCAAAGCAGAGCGCGGGAAATCAGGCCATTCGCGCAAAAAAGAGACCCGATAGCCGTATATGCCCAAATGACGCAAGGCGCCGGTATAAGCGTCTGATGGATTAGTTCCGCGAACCGCAGGAATAGATGCTCGTGAGAAATACAAAGCGTAATCATCGTTATCCAATACCACTTTTACTACATTCGGATCTAAATACTCTGCTTCTGAAACGACTGAGGTGGCAGCAGTGGATACCTGAACAGTCTCATCTTCAATCAACACATTTGCCACGCTATTGACGGTATCAGGCTCAATAAATGGCTCATCGCCTTGCACGCTCACCACCACCCGTTCATCTTTCCAACGCTTATCTGCAAACACTTCAGCAATACGATCTGTGCCTGATACGTGATCATTTCGCGTCAACGTCGCTTCACCGCCAAAACTTTCAACGACTTGTCGTATTTCCTCGTTATCCGTTGCCACCACAACGATCTCTGCATCACTTTGCGCTGCGCGCTCGTAGACACGTTGGATCATCGGCTTGCCAGCCAAGTCCGCCAGCACCTTGCCTGGCAAGCGCGTAGACTCCCAGCGGGCGGGTATAACGACGTCGAACCCCATCTAGACTTTGGTTTTAGCTTTAGTTTTGGTTTTAGCTTCGCCTTCCAGCTTGCGAGCCTCTTCAGGCAACATCACCGGAATTCCATCACGTACTGGATACGCCAACCCAGCCTTTTCACTAATCAGTTCTTCAGCATCGGCATCGTAGCGCAAAGCGCCCAAAGTCACTGGGCAAACCAAAATATCCAATAATTCTCGATCAATCATAGTCAGGTAATGGTTAGATAGTAGTTAGATAGTAGTTAGATAGTAGTTAGATAGTAGTTAAATTATAGCTAGTTAACTGTTTATTACTCGTTGCAGCAAATCCGAAAGATTTTCGCTCAAGCCATCAGAAAGCTTGGCAATCGCTGGCACATAATAAAGCCCCTCTAAGTCAAAGTCGCGACATTTTACCGCATCTTTTTCTGTCATGAGTACGGGATCAGCATCGCTAAA
>JABJKL010000179.1 GCA_018660405.1 Pseudomonadota bacterium
AGATGGCACCGCGACCGCAGAACCGCAAAGCGATGTGGGCAAATGCTATGCGGCAAAAATTAGTCGCACCGAAGCACGTATTGATTGGCACAAAGACGCTAATAGCATCGAACGCAAAATTCGTGCTTTCAACCCCTGGCCGATCTGTACTACATCGTATAACGGAAATGACTTGCGAATTCTTCGGGCAAGCCCCACTGTACGCAAGCATGACGCTTCACCTGGCGAAGTGATCAGTATTGACCAAAACACCCTATTGGTTGCTTGCGGTGTTGATGCGCTCCAGATCACTACGTTGCAGAAACCGGGTGGCCGGGCACTAACTACAAAAGAATTTCTAAACGGTCATAAGGTCGCGCGTGGCGATTTACTAACGTAGCGCTCTAAACCACAACGTGAACCAGAAAATCAACCAAACGCGGCTCCAAGCCGCTTTAGCCAGTCGAAACATTATCGATTCCGGCCGCTCTCTGGAGCAAGCGCTCGAAACGGCTAAACAATATATTGAGGCTGATGATGCCGGGCAGCTACACGCCACGGTTTACGGAATAGTGCGACATTACGAGTCGCTCGAAGCCCTGCTTTCGCCGCTCTTAAAAAAACCATTTCGTAACAAGGACCGCGATATCCATTACCTGTTGCTCAGTGCAATTTATCAATTAATCGCGATGCGAGCTCCCGACCACGCTGTGGTCAACGACAGCGTAAACGCTGCTACTTTACTTAAAAAAAACTGGGCGAAATCCGTGATCAATGGTTGTTTGCGCGCTTTTTTACGTACCCATGCAGAACCACAAAAAGATTGGTGCACGCCGGCACAAGAGCATCCCGAATGGCTACGCACAAAACTTTGCCAGCAATGGGAAGAGCGGGCTGAAAAAATAATGACCGAAAACTTACATCCGGCGGAAATGACGCTTAGAGTAAATCGTAGCAAAACGAATCGATCAGATTATCTGGCACTACTCAATCAACAAAAACTGGCCGCCACAAAGCACGACTTCGCGCCCGATGCCATTGTTCTGAAGGACGCTGTATCGGTAGAACAGCTGCCTGGATTCAGCGAGGGGCTGGTATCGGTTCAGGATGCAGCAGCACAAATGGCGAGTGTTCTTTTAGACCCCCAACCTGGCGAACATATACTGGATGCCTGCGCAGCTCCAGGCGGCAAAACAGGCCATCTGTTGGAAATTACCGCCGGTGACCTTTCTTTAGTCGCAGCAGATATTAACGATCAGCGACTGAATCAAGTGCGAGAAAACTTGTCCCGCATAAACGAACATTGCAAACTAGTGGCCGCCGATTTAACTGCCAACACCGCATGGTGGGACGGGAACTTGTTCGATCGAATACTACTGGATGCGCCGTGCAGCAGCACCGGCGTCATTCGGCGACATCCGGATATTCTGCGACACCGACGCTCTGAAGACATTGCGCAACTAAACCAGACCCAACTAGCAGTGTTAAACCGTTTGTGGCCGTTGCTCAAAGGCGGGGGCGCACTACTTTACGCCACTTGTTCGGTTTTAAGTGAAGAGAATGACGCAATAATAGATGCCTTTATTGAATGCCATAAAGATGCAAAACCTTTAACTTTGGAACACGCCTGGGCACAAAAAACCCGGCACGGTTGTCAGACACTTCCGATGCAAGGGTTATCGGACGGTTTCTATACTTGCTGGATCGAAAAATCTTGAGCATCATAATCACGTTACTAAAACCGTTTTATTCAATGCCCGTGCTAGTCTCATTACATGTGTAAGAAACTTTGGCATACCAGCCTGTTACTGGTCGCTCTCACAAGCCTTTCTGAGCTTGCCCTGGCACAGTTCTCGGTGCAGCATCTTCAAGTCTCAATTAATGATTCAAATATACAGCTAATCACCAAGCTTAACTTGGTGTTCACCGAGCCGCTACAAGAAGCTGTGGACCATGGCGTCACCTTGCAGTTGGTCACAGAATTTGGTTTCCCACAGGAACATTGGTTTGGCCGCCAGATAACGGTACTCAAAGAATTTCGATATTTTCTCTCGCGCTATGCTCTGTCCGGGCGCTATGTGGTTTACCAGCAAGATCGTGACGAAACGCGAACCTTCCCGTCGCTCACAGACGCACTTGAGCATATTTCAATACCACCGATCGTGCTGATATCCGCAGCTGAAGTGACAAGCAGCGATAACCTTGCTGTGCGTGCTTATGTCGATACGTATAAGCTACCCTCCCCGCTTCGACTGCAAGCATTTTTCTCCCGGCGCTGGAGCCTGAACACCGATTGGACGCTATGGCCAATTCAACTTTAGTAGAAAAACTTACCCACCCCGCGTTAGCGATAACACTGTCGCTTATTCTTGTCGGTGGATTATTTGGTTTGCTTTCTGTATCGCTAGACTCGAGCACGTCTGGAAATTTTCATTGGGCAATGCTCATGCTCAACAGTGTGGGGTTGACGGTACTCATTTTGCTTGTGGTACTAAACCTGTTCGTACTGCGCAAACAGTACAAAAGCAAGATCCTTGGTTCGAGATTGACGACCAGACTGGTTGGCACTTTTTTTCTGGTAACCGTTATTCCCTTGCTACTGGTTTACTACATAGCGGTTCAATTTTTAAGCGCTGGCATAGACAGCTGGTTTGATGTCCGTGTGGAACAGGCCATTGATGATGCCCTGCTGTTAGGGCAAACCACCCTCCAGAGCCTGCAACAAGGAGCGATTGAAGATATTCAGTCGCAAGCAAATCAGATTCGCGACATTTTTGACCGAAATGAGCTAGCGAGAGCGTTGGATAGCCTACGCCAAAGCACTGGATATCAAGAACTTTCAGTCTTCACCCAAAACGGCACGATCATTGCATCCAGCTCTGAAGATGCCCGTGTTTTGGTTCCTGAAACGCCGGACGACACAATCCTCTCACAGGTCCGACTCGGGCAATCCTACAGCAGTATTGAACCAGCCTCGGATCAAAATCAATTACTACGCGTTGCAGCGCCCATTTATAGCCGTGTTATTGGCAGAGCTTCGCGGGTATTGCATGCAAAAATCGCCTTGCCGCTACGCTACGCAAAATTGGCCTCCAGTGTTGACCAAGCCTCAAATCAATACCAGCAAATGGTTTTTTCAAGAGAACCAATTCGAGAAAACCTTGCGCTCACTCTATCGGTCATATCGTTGGTCGCGCTACTACTGTCCATTCTGTGTGCGATTTATTTATCCCGACGGCTGGTCGCTCCGCTAGGCGAGCTTGCCAAAGGCACCCGCGCCGTAGCCCAGGGCGACTATTCAACCGAGCTTTCTGTGACGTCGCAAGATGAGCTGGGCGTCCTGGTCGGATCCTTTAATGATATGACCAGTGAGATTCGCGAAGCACAAAAACTAGTGCGCAAAAGTAAAGACGAGTCTGATCGTCACAGTGCCTACCTGGAAATGGTTTTAAAGGGTCTGTCTTCCGGTGTGCTGGCTTTTGACGAAAACGATCGACTCACAACCTACAATAAGACCGCTGAAGAAATTCTGGACACTGAGCTGGCCTCGTGGGTAGGCAAAGGTTTATCTGAGTTGGTTGATGATAGAAACAATTTGCAGCCATTCTATGAAACAATATCGTCGCGCTTCGCACAAGAAAGCCAGGATTGGCAAGACGAAATAACCATATTGGGCCCGCGCGGGCGCCAGGTATTGATTACCCGAGGCGCGCTGCTGGCAACTGACACCAGCAACCACTCGGGCTCGGTGATCGTTTTTGATGATGTCACCGGCCTCATACAAGCCCAAAAGAATGCGGCTTGGGGTGAAGTTGCCAAACGGCTCGCACATGAAATTAAAAACCCCCTCACACCGATACAACTATCCGCGGAACGCATACGCCAGAAATTTATGGATCAGGTGAAACCCGCTCAACGCGATGTACTAGACCGGGCGACACGAACCATTGTTCAGCAAGTCGAGTCGATGAAGGATATGGTGAACGATTTCTCATCCTACGCGCAACCGGTCAAAGCCGAGCTCAGCGAAACCAAACTACCGGACCTGATTCGTGATGTCGCGGAACTTCATCACCGGGATGATGAAGCCCTTAAAATCTCGTTCGATATAGACGATTCGATAAAAGCCATCCAGTCGAACCCAAGCGCCTTACGGCAGGTGTTGAATAATCTTATTATTAATGCCAAGCACGCCCTGTCTGAGATCGACAAGCCCGTGATCACCCTGGGACTACAAAAAGCTGAGGACGTAACCGGTGACTACGTGGATTTATCCGTTGAGGATAACGGCACGGGAATCCCTGAGGAAATGCGAGAATCGCTTTTTGATCCCTACGTTTCCAGCAAATCCAAAGGCTCCGGTCTAGGTCTGGCCATTGTTAAGCGCATTGTTGAAGAGCACGGTGGTACAGTGTGGGCCGAGGTCGGCCAGAGCAATGGCACTCGCTTCGTTGTTCGGTTGCCCAGCCTCGGTCATGGCAAAATATAGATAACTTCCTGTCAAAGCCGCTTATGAACCAACGCATTTTAATTGTCGACGACGAACCTGATATTCGCCAAATCGTCGGAGAGATCCTCGAAGACGAAGGTTACGCGGTCGAATACGCCAAAAATGCAGCTGAAGCTCGTAAGCAAAAAGTCGCCTTTAACCCAGAACTGATTTTGTTGGACATATGGATGCCCGACGAAGACGGAATAGAACTACTAAAAAGTTGGCATGAAGCACAACAAGTAGACTGCCCCATCGTCATGATCTCAGGGCATGGCAACGTGGAAACCGCAGTGGAGGCCTTGAGGTTTGGTGCCCAGGACTTTCTTGAAAAGCCACTTTCAACCGCCAAGCTACTGATTACGGTAGAAAGAACTCTGCAAGCTGAGTCACTGAAATCAGAAAACCTGAGACTGCGCGGTCAGCTATTGCCTGGTACCGACATTATCGGCGAAAGCGTTGCGCTAACCGAGCTGCGACGGCAAATTAAATTGCTTGGCCCCAACGATAGCGCGGTGTTCATAACCGGTGAGCCCGGAAGTGGCAAAAGTACAGCTGCGCACGCCATACACGCAAGCAGTCCGAGAAGAAACTCTCAACTGGTAGACGTGAGTCTCGCCGCAATACCGCCGGAAACCCTTGCCTTACAATTGTTCGGCTACGAAAAAGACGGCACGGTTACGCCAGGATTTTTCGAGCAAGCACATGGTGGAACCCTGCTGCTCGACGAGCTGCTTGATCTGGACCTGGACACGCAGGCCAAACTGCTCAGCGCCTTGCAAGAAAGTAGCTACATTCGGGTGGGTGGCAACACAAAAATGCCTCTTGACGTAAGGATAATATCGACCACCAGCCAGAATTTGGATTCAGCCGTTGCTGACGCTCGCTTGCGTGAAGATCTGCTATATCGCTTAAACGTTCTACCTATTGCGGTTCCACCTTTGAGAGATTCCCCTGGCGATATTGAGCTGTTCGCCGAGCACTTTATGAAGCTGACAGCTGACCGCGAGAACCTGCCCCTGCGCCACTATGAGCCTGGAGCAATCCAGTGGCTTAGGCAACATGAGTGGCCAGGCAATCTGCGCGAATTGGCCAACCTCTCGCACCGACTGTTAGTACTTAATCGCGGCGAAACAATCTCTGCTGATGAGGTTAAATTAGCACTGGGTAAAACGCTTATCCGCAGCGATAACGACGGTCTGCTCAATGAGTGTCTGGAACTCGATATTCGGCGCGCTCGCGAACGTTTTGAAGAAGCTTATCTCCGACATCACCTTGTGGAAGCAGGGGGCAATGTGGGTAAGCTCGCGGAAGTCGTTGGGATGGAAAGAACGCATTTGTACCGAAAACTAAAAACTCTGGGTATTGACCCCAAAAGCGGCAAAGGTTAAACACTGTGCAGCGGTTCAATAATGCGGACGGATACTTCGCGGCTCGCCGAGCACCGCTATATTAAGTTGAAGGAATACCAACTATGAAAATCATCATTCTCGGTGCCAGCCAGGTTGGGCGGTCCATCTGCGATGTATTGGTCAGCGAAGACAACGATGTTACGGTTGTTGATCTAGATGGTGCTGCGCTCACCAAATTACTCGATCAATTTGACATTCGGACAGTGCAGGGCAACGCAGCATATCCTGCAATTTTGAGTGATGCCGGGGCAGAGGATGCTGACATTATTATTGCCGTAACTAATAGTGACGAGATCAACATGCTGGCTTGCCAGATAGCAGCAATCAAATTCGGAACCCCAACCAAGATAGCAAGAATTCGTTCCAATCAATACCGTGACAGCAAGGACCTTTTCCACGACAAGGGGCTGACAATCGATGTGGTCATTAGTCCCGAAGCCATCTTGACCAACCATATATCTCGTCTTGTGGACCATCCAGGAGCCTTTCAAGTGCTCGACTTCGCTGGCGGAACTGTCCAGTTAGTCGGTGTTAAGGCCTACCATGATGGGCCATTGGTTGGCTCGCCACTGCGCGACCTGAAAAAACACATGCCTAATATCGAAACGCGCGTGGCCGCGATATACAGGCGGAACCAAATCATTAAGCCAAAAGGACATACCATCATCAAACCCGATGACGAAGTGTTTTTTGTCGCCGCACGCAAACACATTCGCCGCGTAATGGGCGAAATGTGCCGCATGGATATAAAGGTGAAGCGCATTTTACTCGCCGGGGGCGGCAATATAGGCTTGAGCCTTGCGCGCACACTCGAAAGCAATGGGTACAGCGTCAAGATCATTGAGCAAAACAAATCCAGAGCAGAGGTAATCGCGGGTGAGCTCAACAACGTCGTGGTGTTAAATGGCGATGCTGCGGACGCTGATTTATTACTACAGGAAAATATTGAGTCCATCGACGCCTTTATTGCAGTAACAGAAAGTGATGAAGTTAATATCCTTGCGGCCATGGTCGCTAAACGGATGGGCGCAAAACGCGTGATGGCCTTGGTGAACCGATCGGTTTATTTGGAAAAACTGGAGCACAACGATATTGATATCGTCATTGCTCCTCGGGAAATCACCGTCGGGACTATCCTGGCGCATATCCGCCAAGGTGATGTCGAAGCGGTGCACTCCTTACGTCGAGGCCGAGCAGAGGCCATCGAAGCCGTCGCACACGGTGACGAAACCTCATCCAAAGTGGTTGGTCAATACATACGCGACTTACCTTTACCTGAAGGTACTGGAATCGGGGCGATCGTACGCAACAAGCAAGTTGTCATCCCCGATAGAGATGAAAAAATTGAAACCGAAGACCATGTGATTTTATTCATGGTGGATAAAAGCTGTATTCATAAGGTTGAATCTTTGTTTGAAGTCGACGTGTCTTTTATATAAGGGCAGCGCTAAAACCCTAACATTTGAAGCTAGTGTAGTGTCCTAAACAATATGCAAATTCAGCTGGTAATAAAAATTCTTGGCTTGCTGCTGATCTCCTTCAGTTCCGCGAATATTCCGCCAATAATCATTTCTCAAATATTTGATGATGGGGCCACACAACCCTTTGTTTATTCGGGTGCCATTAGCCTTTCTATCGGATTAATACTCTGGTATGCCACCCGTAAAGTTAATCGAGACCTGAGATATAGAGAGGGGTTTTTGGTTGTCGTTCTGTTTTGGGCCGTTCTGGGCTCTATCGGAGCGCTACCCTTCTTATTGCTTGAATTGCCGACTATTCAACTGGCAGACGCATTTTTTGAGTCGATGTCAGGCCTGACTACTACCGGCGCAACCGTCATGCCGCAACTCGCCGAACTTCCGATGGCAATACTTTTCTATCGGCAGCAATTGCAGTGGCTGGGGGGTATGGGGATTATTGTTCTGGCCGTCGCTATAATGCCAATGCTCGGTGTTGGCGGGATGCAGCTCTTTAGGGCCGAAACGCCAGGCCCAATAAAGGACAATAAGCTAACGCCACGCATTAAAGAAACTGCAAAGGCTCTTTGGTATATATACGTTGGACTAACACTGGTGTGCGCGCTTTGTTACTTTCTCGCGGGTATGAACTGGTTCGACGCCATTTGTCATGCATTTTCAACCGTCGCCATTGGTGGTTTTTCTCCGCACGATGCAAGCCTGGGCTATTTTCAAAGCACTCGCATTGAATGGATAGCCGTGGTCTTCATGATTATCGCGGCAGTAAATTTCTCACTGCATTTTGTGGCCTGGAAATCACGCTCGCTGCAACGCTATTTGCACGACCGGGAAGTACGCGCCTTATTATTAATCCTTCTTCTAGCCGGCGGATTAACATTCATATATTTAGCAAACAATAATGTCTACGATGACAATTCCAAAGCCTTTCAACAAGGAATCTTTCATCTGGTTTCGGTATTCACTACCACCGGCTACACCTCAAGCGGATTCTATTGGTGGCCTGGGGCTCTGCCTGTCGGGCTGCTGTTGCTAAGCTTTCTTGGTGGGTGCGCAGGGTCCACCGCAGGTGGTATAAAGCTGCATAGAATTCTTTTACTATACAAACACGGCAAACGCGAAATTGTTCGTCTGGTCCACCCTAGAGCGGAATTACCCGTCAAATTGGGCGGCACACTGGTTCCCACGGAAGTGATGAATTCTGTATGGGCCTTTTTTTCATTCTACGTTTTAAGCTTTGTTTTAATATCCCTGGCAATCGCCGCTCACGATATTGATTGGGTAACCGCCTTCTCCGCCACCGCTGCTTGCCTTAATAACCTGGGCCCTGGACTTGGCGAAGTAAGCCTTCATTATGGTGATCTGCCATCATCAGCCAAAAGTATTTTGACCTTTGCAATGTTGCTTGGCCGATTGGAACTTTTTACTTTGTTGGTGCTATTTACTACAACCTTTTGGCGCAATTAAGAAACCTTCGCACGATTGTGTGTTGTCCTCTGGCTGCGTTAAAAATGGTCTCTAATCGGTCATTTATGGACTATAAACTCCCTCTTTCCGTGCGTTTTCGCCTTGCCAGAGAACAAAATCCCTGCTCGTGCATAGGTCTCTATATAATTTAATAGACCCTATTAATCTCGAATAAAACTATGGCTGACTTCATTCAACATCACCTGGACAAGAATCCTGAATCAATCGAAAAACTTGAACTGGGCAATTCCGTTTGGTGCGAACGCTTGCCATCAGACCGCTACAAAGTCTTGCGCGAAGAAGATACCGAACCTGCGGGTACCAATGAGCTTAACGACGAAAAGAGAGACGGCGAATATCTATGCGCGGGTTGTGGCTTATTGTTATTTACCAGTGAAATGAAATTCGACAGCGGCACAGGCTGGCCAAGTTTTTTTCGAGCCGTGGATAATCACGTTGCCATCAAAACCGATTTCAAATTAATCTATCCACGAAAAGAGTACCACTGCGCGAGGTGTGAAGGGCATCAGGGCCATGTGTTCAACGATGGACCGAAGCCAACGGGAAAAAGATGGTGCAACAATGGCCTGGCGCTGGTTTTTTCGAAAAATTAGACACTACGTTTAATAAAATACGGTTTATGAGTGATTTTTCCCACTATCTGATCACTTCTAGCGTGTTTCTGACATTTAGAATACATTATTGATCCTTAATCGACACTTCTAGCCATAATAAGCACTTAATATGGCTAGATTGTTCATTCTTGTTTAATTATATCCGCATATTCGATCATAGTGGAAATAATCAAGTTTCTATTGGGCAATATTATAAGATATGTGGTAAATAAAAACAGATATCTATTCCATTTTGCCCTATTATATTTCCCACTTATAATTTATCAGAGAATACCCATCATCGCGCAATCACTGCAACATGCCGGTAGCGTCGATTCGTAACGTCTGCTCCGGATTCGTCTTATTTTGGATAACCAGCGAGTACCCGCCGAGTATTGGCCTGTAATAACTTATTCTAAAATACTGTAATGGGGACCTGCCGTCAGGCAACCATCGATCTAATGCCCGTCGATTGGAGGGGTAGCTTCCATTAAGCTGGCGGTACTCAATCATCTTCTGGTAAACGCTATCAATCACACCCTCGCCATCCACCACTACTTCCCGAACGTCCCGATTTATTTTAAACACGCCGGCTGTCAACAGCTCATTTTGCACCGCCTGTAACTGCTCGACGTAAGCAGGATACGAATGCGCTATCACCACAGCTTTCTCAAGCAAGCCTTTCGCTTGTTCGATTTTTCCACTTGAAACAAGATGATTCGCTGCGCTTATCGGTAATTCAAGATACAAGGAACGCTCGATTTTCTCTTTAAGCGCGGTATTTTCTGGAGCATTTTTTAATGCCTCATGCAATGTAGATTCGGTCTCCGGAAAGAGGGCTGAGGCGAGGCTCCTTCTACCGCGGTCGTAGGCTTCCTGTGCGGCCCACATATCCGCTTCTCTGACGTTCTCTATTGTCTGATTAACCGTTATTTGAGTATCCGACTCTTGGCTAAGTTCATCCTGTGACGATTGCTCGGCTATCGGCTCGGCTATCGGTTCAACTATCGATAGCGCAGCTTGATCAAGCTCCTGTGTCTCAACCGCAACCACCCAGACCAACGCAGTCACGAAAATCGCTGACCATCGCAGTAACATCAGACCAGTAACAACTCCAAAAGCGCCTTTTGGGCATGCAGTCGGTTTTCAGCCTCTTGCCAGACCACACTTTGCTCGCCATCAATCACACTTGCAGACACTTCCAACCCGCGATACGCGGGCAAACAGTGCATAAATAGCGCGTCGGGTTTCGCCAGAGCCATCAATGTGCCATCAACGCAAAACCCTGCAAAGTCCGTCACTCGCTGGGTTTTCTCACTCTCTTGCCCCATGCTCGCCCAGGTGTCCGTTACTATCAGATCGACGCCAGCAACGGCCGCCTTTGGATCGGTTGTAAGCGTGACGTTCGCCGTCCGCTCTACCAGCAACCTTGCGTTGGGTTGGTAGCCGTCCGGTGTTGCGATATTGAGTGTGAAACCGCACAGCTGGGCCGCATTCATCCACGAATGACACATATTGTTGCCGTCACCCACCCAGGCAACCGTTGCGCCTGCGATATCGCCTCGAAGCTCAGCAAACGTTAGTAAATCCGCCAGCAGTTGGCAGGGATGAAAATCATCCGTTAAACCATTTATCACCGGCACTGCTGAGTATTCAGCAAACAACTCTACTTGCTGGTGTTCATCAGTACGGATCATTACCCCATCTACCATGCGCGATATAACCCGGGCGCTATCCTGAATGGGTTCGCCGCGCCCCAACTGAGAATCATTTGGAGATAAAAAGATACTCCCGCCACCCAGCTGCCGCATGCCCGTATCAAAAGAAACGCGTGTGCGCGTGGAAGACTTATTAAAAATCATTGCCAGGGTTTTGCGCGTTAACGGTGTAATTTTCTCGGCGGCTGCAATAGCCGCTTTCAATTCAACCGCGCGCGCCAAAAGTTGCGCAAGCTCAGCTGAACTTAAATCCATTAAGGTAAGGAAATGTCTGACCTGAGAATTGGACATATCTGCTAAACCTTAGCCGCGAAATCATCCAACACAGCGGCAATCGTATCAACAATCTGTTCGATTTCTGCATCGCCAATAATAGCCGGCGGCAATAGACGAATAATTTTGCCACCACCGGTCACATTAACCAGCAGGCCCTGATCGAGGATGCGTTGCAGCAAGTTTGGGATCTCTACGTTTAGCGCCACGCCAATCATCAAGCCCAAGCCTCGAACCTGATCAACCAATTCAGTGTCACCAAGTCTGGCGCGCAATGCCACCAATAGTTTTTCACCTATTTTCGCAGCACTTGCCACGGCCCCCTCGGCCTTCATCGTATCAATCACGGCCTTGCCAACCACAGATACGAACGGACCACCGCCAAAGGTAGAACCGTGCGTGCCCGGCTGAAACACGTTAGCTGCCCGACCGCTCGCCGCACAAACACCGATGGGCACACCCGCGCCCAAGGCTTTGGCCATCGTTAACACATCCGGTTTCACCCCTTCGTGCTGGCATGCGAACCACTTGCCCGTGCGGCCCATTCCCGTTTGGATTTCGTCCAACATAAGCAGCCATTCGTTCTTATCACAAATTTCACGTAAGCCGGCAAGATAACCTTCGCTTGGGATTATCACGCCACTTTCACCCAAAATGGGTTCTACCAATACAGCCACCACCTGGTTATCACTATTTTCGGCTACCTGCCTGACGGCCTCCAAATCATCATAGGGAACGCGCGTAAATCCCTCGAGCAACGGCCCAAACCCAGCTTGATGCCTGGAGCTGCCACCGGCAGAAATTGTTGCCACGGTTCGCCCATGAAAAGCATCCTGGGTTACTACGATTGTCGGCTTGGCAATGCCTTTATTGCTGCCATAAAGTCGCGCAAGTTTGATCGCCGCCTCGTTGGCCTCGGCACCGGAGTTACAAAAGAAAACGCTTTCCATGCCGCTAATATCGCAGATCGCCTCGGCCAGTTGAGCCTGCTCCGGAATTTCAAACCAATTGCTGACGTGCATGAGCTTGTCAGCCTGCGCTTTCACTGCGGCGACAATAGCCGGGTGAGAATGCCCGAGTGTAGTCACTGCCACCCCGCAAAGCGCATCCAGATATTTTTCTCCGTCAACAGAAGTTAACCACGCACCCTCACCGCGCTCAAAAGCGACTGGCAGGCGTCCGTAAGTTGGCATTAAATGTTTTGATTTCATTTTAGTGCTACTTCATGTCTTAAAAATAAAAACGCCCCCGAAGGGGGCGTTTCCTCTTACATTGGAGGCCTAGTTTAGACTCTTGACACTTAATCTGGCAAGCGCCACCTAGGCAAATGATTAACCTATCCAAACACACCCATAGTATGTACTGGACTTCCAGTAATCATAAAAAAGAGCATTGGGATTGATAACATCGTATTAGTACGGGAAGCAAGAAAAGCAGTTCGGGCCGCCTTGGCCTTGGCTTCATCACTGGCTTGGACAATGCCCAACACTTTCTTCTGGTTTGGCCAGATTAACACCCACACGTTAAACAACATTATCGTACCCATCCA
>JABJKL010000211.1 GCA_018660405.1 Pseudomonadota bacterium
TGAATCCGGGGAGCAAAAATATTAGCGTATTGATAACCCTTGCCACTCGACCACACTATGCCGAGATCCCAAGGTTCGGTAACCGATACAGCTGTTAGGTCAATATCGCCCGTAGGGTGAGAAAACCGGAAATAGAAGGTATTGCCTTGTTTCCAAAAATGGTGTTTTGCTATCTCATAATCAAACTCACCTTGGTGTTTAAACCAATCCACGCGGTCACGACCATTCTTTAACGTCATATCGTGTCCGTCGGGATCGGTGAGCTTCACTAACACCAACATGCGATGTTTACCCCTACCAAAATTACTGACGACTATTTGCGCACTAACCACCGTTCCATCGGCAAAACCGAACACGAAATCCCAACCTTCCGAATAGGTGCTTGGGCTCAAATACGCAGGTGTATAAACGGGGGCAGCTCCCTGTCCTTGCACCCATTGAACATCCTCGTTCAGGTTTATTGAATGATCTAAAGCGGCTGCAAAAACTGCAGTGGTCGTTGCATCAGCAGCAGTATTTACATGAGCAGCATTACTCTCGGCAGCCAATAGCGAACTACAGACTAATATCGAACAACTCAGAACCAGGCGGAGAAATATAGATAGTAAAATTTTTGGGTAATTCACTGAGTTCATAAACAAACCGAATTCAAAGCGCGTAGGGGCGGCATCTCTGAGAATAGACGCCAGCGCAAGGAAATGCGGATTTGTGTCAGATTTTTCACTTATTTGGAGAATAGTCGTTCTATTCTCGGACAGGCTTCTGATATTCCCATCCATGCAGAGTGTGCAAACTAACTCAGCTATTGTTTATAAGGCCGAATTCCCGGCCAACACTTGCAAAAATATCAAGCGCTTTATCGAGGTGCTCCGGCTTATGACTTGCCATCACACTGGTTCGAATAAGGGCCGCATCCTTTGCGACTCCCGGGTGAATCACCGGCGTTACAAACAAACCGGCATCAAAAAGTTTACGCCAAAACCGTAAAGCCAGCATGTCATCCCCGACATATACCGGCACAACGGTTGACTGAGTATTAAGCGTATTAAAACCCAGTTCTATTAATCCATTTCTAAGGTGATCCGCGTTCGACCAAAGTCGCTCACGTCGTTCAGGTTCATTCTCGATAATATCAAGTGCCGCCAAGGCAGAGGCAGTATTCGCCGCCGGTAAACTTGCGGAAAATATCAATGGTCGCGCGTTGTGCTTCAGGTAATCCATAGTTTCAGCATCGCCCGCCAAACAGCCACCAATCGTCGCCATCGATTTGCTATATGTACCCATTATAATGTCTACTTTGTCTTCCACGCCAAAATGCTGAGTGGTTCCAGCGCCGTGTTTGCCCAACACGCCAATACCGTGTGCATCATCAACCATCACCGCAGCACCAAATTCATCTGCCAATTGAGTGATTTCGGGTAGCGGCGCAATATCGCCTTCCATGCTAAATACACCGTCAACCACAATAAGCATACGGCGCCCTTGATGTTCCTTTAAAACGCGATGCAAATCTTCCATATCATTATGATTAAACTTTCGTGTTTGCCCGTAGGAAAGCCGACAACCATCGTAGATACACGCGTGATTTAACCGATCAATAATAACAATATCGCCTTTACCAACCAGGGCTGCGATAGCGCCCAGGTTAGCCTGAAAACCGGTCGGAAATACAATAGCGGCTTGTTTAGAGAAAAACTTCGCCAAACGGGCTTCCAACTCTTCATGAAGATCCAGGGTTCCATTCATAAAGCGCGAGCCTGCGCAGCCGGTACCGTATTCACGCGTTGCTTTAATCGCCGCCTCAACAACCTTGGGATGGCTTGTGAGGCCCAGATAATTATTGGAGCTAAGCATGATCATTTCACGCCCGCCACAAAGCACTTCCGGTTCTTGAGAAGATTCCAAGGCTTTAAAGTACGGGTAAATATCAGCTTCACGCATTTGTTTAACGCGTTCGTACTCAACTACCTTGTCGAAAATCGAGGGTCTGGGCCGTGAGCCTGCTGATTCGGTCCCTACCGATTCAATTAACCTGTCTTTGGTCAAACCTTTTGCCAAATTATTATTTTTCATAACCAATTGTGGTGCCGGTACCAAGACACCAGCTCATATATGGCGGTCGGCAGAGGATGCAATGTCTCATGCTGCAATTCATGGGTCGCCTTACTTACGTCAAGAGACCAATCTGGATGCAAGAATTCGTCAATCCGCGTGCTGTTTATCAGCACTGTCCGATTACTCAATCGACTGATTAACTGGCCTATCCTACCTGCCAACTTAAATATTTTCTGACCGAACTGTATACGTCTTGGTTCAACCTGCATCGCCAACGCCGCCAGGCGTTCAAATTCGCTCCAACGATACGGCGTTTGTTCAGCAACAAAGAAAGTACTGCCATTAGGTACTTCTGCCACTGCTGAACGCGCCATCAATATAACCAAATCACTTACATGACAAAGACTAATAACTCGATCTACGGACCCCAATTGTATCAGGTATTTACGCTTCAACAGCTTAAATATGGGCAAAAACTCCTTGTCGCCCGGGCCAAAAATTGCACTCGGTCGCAATACCAGATAAGACAGCCTGTCTGCCTGACTCGCCAGGTATTCCTCAGCTTCAAGCTTGGAGCGGCCATAAGGCGTTATAGGCAATGATTCATCGGCTTCCTTGCGCGGCTTACCATCACTCGGGCCAGCGGCAGCCTGGCTGGAAACAAATATAAACCGCTTCAACGGTGCATTAACCTCCAACACAGCATCGACCACGTTTTTCGTACCTATTACGTTGTGTAAATGATAGGTAGCCTCATTCGATGCACCGATAACGCCCGCGACGTGAAACACATAGCGCACCCCTGTAACGCCTTCTCGCAAGGCGTCCAGATTATGTAAATCACCCTTAATCTCGGTTACACCATCAAGCTTTGTGAGTTCTGGAGGTAAATCCCGTCGAACCAGACAACGAATTTGGTAACCCTGGGCCTGTAGCTCAACAACCAGGTGTTGCCCTACAAATCCGGTAGCCCCGGTAACAAAGGCTAACTTATTCCTTTCAACCCCTGATTGCAGATCAGTTGGCTCAGCCATTACGCAGCAGTCCCTTAGCGGCCGTTTGGTACGCCCTGCGTCGCAATAACAATTCAAACCGACCGCCACCCAGCTGCTCCCAAAGAAGGACACAACGAATACCCGCCAATAACATAGTTCGAATCTTGTTACCCACCGCGTCTTGTTCGAGAAAACGTTGTTCGCCTTGTACGTAAACTCTAGGGGTTAATGGGCTTATCACCTCTAAATAAAGCTCTGCGCAACTGGCAAACAACTCCTCTTCGTCCAGGGTCTTAATCCAGTCCAGACGATCGGTAACCTTTTCCAGCGCGTGTGGATTAGCGAATAAGGATTTCTTTAACGATATGAGGGTGTTCATATAACGGTACACATCGATAACTTTACTATCAGTAGCTTGACCAATTCCCCCTGCAATCAAGCCCAAGCCTTTCGCCAAATCCGATGGTTCACCAAATACCGCGGTCACATCAGGAGCATCAATCATTTTAATTGAAAGCACGAGGCAGTCCAAAGAAGCGGCATTCATTTGCCCACTGATGGCCAACGACTGAACACCAGCACACGCTTCCAGCACCCCAGACAATGCCAGAGTTCGCTGATACAAGTCGTCTGAATTGATTTGTTCTTTAGTTATCATTTCTTTACCACGAATTTTGTTGATCTGAGCCCCTACATACCGTCCGCGCTAGATGCATCATTACCAAACAGGGCTTGGCCATAGAAAGCCAACTCTCGCTCAAGAGCATCGCTACTATTTTTGGGGTTCCTAAAGCCATGGCCTTCACAAGAATACTCTACATATTCATGACGGATACCTTGTTTCTCAAGGGCCGCAACAAGACTATGCGCCAATACAGGCGGAACAACAGTATCTTCGGCGCCCTGAAAAATAATCACCGGGCAACGTATTTTATCCAACGTATGTACCGGCGAACGATCATAATACGGATTGCCGGGCTGAGTCGCCTTTTGGGGATCATACTTCTGACCCAGCAAGCCATCCAGGTAATGTGACTCAAACTTGTGTGTGTCCTCGGCTAAAATTGCCAAATCACCTATCCCATAGTAGCTGGCACCCGCGGCAAAATACTCGCCGTATTCTGTTAATAAACGCAAAACCGCATAACCACCGGCGCTTTTACCCCGAACAAACAACCTTTCTCGAGCCGCCCATCCTTGTTCAACTGCAAACTCGATCGCATCCATAACGTCGTCAACGTCGCGCAGCCCCCAGCGGCCTAATAGAGATTGACGAAATTCACGTCCGTAACCGGTACTACCGCGATGATTGACGTCGAGAACTGCATATCCTCGAGTGGTCCAAAACTGCTTCATCGGATCATACAAGCTCTTCGCCTGCGCAGTAGGGCCACCATGCACCATCACCAGCGTCGGAGCGGCTTCATGCGCCGCCGCTCGACCGTTAGAAGGTGGGTAATAAAAAGCATAGGCCTGCTCACCGTCCCGGGTCGGAAAAACAAAATGTTGAGGCCTCGAAATAAATTTTTCCTCCAATAGAGGCGCACTACCTACAATCTTCTTCCACGCGCCTTGAGTATCGTCATCGGATTTAGAGAAACACCAGATTCCAAGCGGCTGGACCGCAGAGCCGGCCAGCGCAAGCAGTCGTTCAGCATTTTCGTCAGCAAGCAATTGCTGCACTACGTCAAAAACATCAGTATTCCCGACGGATGAGTTATTGTTGCAATTTGTGTCTGAATCACCAACCTCGACGATGTCATCCTGCCCATTTAAACTACTTATCGCCGCCAATTGACCGTTGAAATTCACGATTCTGTGCTCACCGAACACCCAAAAAGGGCCACCGTATTCGGCGTCGTCACGCGTCAATCTCTCAAGCTTATTATCTTTCCAGCAGAGTATTTGCCAGCTATCCAGCGCGTCGCTAGTTATGTCGCCTGTACAATCTTCCTCTAATGGTCCATCTAAATCTGACACCACACCATCCATAGCAAACACAAGCGCCCCGTCCACCGCAAAATGTGGCTGACACACGGATGCTACCGGTGAATCAATTAACACCCGGGGATTATGTAATAAAGGTTCTGGCTTTATCGAAACCCCAGATAGCATCAAACGAGTGGAATCCCAAGGCATATTGGGATGATTCCATTCGAACCAGGCCAATTGTTTACTTTGAACATCCACCGCAAGACCTGCATAAAAGTCCGCACCTTTTGCCAGAGTAATCGGCTGGGTTATATCATTCACGCCCTGCAGGGCCAAGGCAACAATCATCGCCTCGTTATTAATGCCACCCACAATCCGCTCGGCAATGCAAAACAAATAACTTCCGTGGGCCACCAGTAAAAAATCTGAATAACGAAGCCGTTTATCATCCGTTAATTGCCGCAATTCCCCCGACCCAACGGATAGCCGATAAATTTGTTGATCTGCGGCATTGGCAAAATACACATGCTCACCATTTGCCAAATATGAGCTACCACCATACTCGTGCACTTTAGAATTCGGTTCGCTCCCCTCAGGTGAAATCAAGCGCGGCTTTGAATCCGTTACCGCCAAATCGAGAACGTATAAACCGGCCGCTCCAGCGCGCTCCAGAACCGCCTGTAACCAATACAATCTATCGCCATCCAATTGCGGAAATGACGGTTGAAGAGTGCCGGAAAAAACATCCAGAGCGTCTAATTTAATTTTTATTTTCAAACGCTTAACGGCCCTTATTAACGCAACAAATAGCGTTGCTACTGCTATCGGGCCGTCGCGAATTTCAAAACTATGCGATCCCCCACCCGTACGCCTATTTTTGCATAATAACCAGGCGCTGTTTCAAGTGCGCCCCGAGCTGGTGACGGCGGATAGTATAAATTTTGCTGTAGCGCGACCAAACTATTGGGCTTCATCCTCTGAATGGAGATGATCTGACCACTGTCGTCAATAAACGCGATATCCAACTCTGTATAGACGTTCCGCATATGAAACGCACTGTTAAACGAACGTTCAAACTGAAAATAAATGGGGTACTGTTCAGCAACCTGGGCACAAACATGTTGAAATCCGCCCGCTCGCTCGGTCCAATCATCCGCCACCCTCACAGGTAACTCAATCACATCACCCGCTTGCGTCTGTATACTGAGCGCTTTAATTTCCATCTGATCGATTTCTGGCGTACTCAGAGTACATGCCGCCATGGCATTAATTGAACTGAACAGCACAAATCCCGAAAAAAAGCCTAATATTAATAATCTCATATTTATGTTTCGCCTAATTGTTTCTGAATCATCTCCACAACCTCCAAAGCCCGCAAACCTTGAGCGGCGGTAACCTTTGGCTGAGCCTTTCCTCTAACAACGTCGGCAAAATGAGCAAGCTCAGCCTGTAATGGCCGCTCACCTTTCACGTGCTCTTGCTCAACCTCCACCTCATCAAAGGACTTTGCACCTTCTGGCATACGCGCGGAATCCAGTATTTGATCGGTAAAGTTTACTGCAAAATAACCTTCCGGGCCGAATACCCGCATACGCCGAAATTGCTTCAGCGACACGCGGCTAGCGGTCAAGTTTGCAACCGCTCCACATGGGAACTGCAATCTAACGTTAGCAATATCCACCTGATCGGTTATCACCGGCGAACCGATTGCATCTACCCTAAGGGGCATTTCATCCACCATCGAAAGAATGATGTCTATATCGTGAATCATTAAATCGGTGATGACATCGACATCGGTCGCCCGGCCATTAAATTTACTCAGCCTGTGTACTTCAATGAATCGAGGTTGGCTGATTCTTTTATCCAGAGCTAACAAGGCAGGAGCGTAGCGTTCCACATGCCCAACTAATACGGCCGATCCACTTGAATCCATAAGGTCCACAAGGTCGCGCGCTTGCTTAACGGTCGAGGTGATTGGCTTCTCAATGAGTAATGCCTTTCCTGCACGTATAAATGGCTCGGCCACCTTACGGTGTTGTGATGTAGGCACAACAATGCTGGCGGCATCTACGCTCTCTAGCAACTCGTCCATACTGCTCACAGCCTGAGTTTTTGCTCGCTCAGCCACTTCGGACGCGCGCCTGGTATCGATATCGTAAACGCCGACCAACTCAACATCCGCCATGGTGCTGTAAATTTGCGCGTGAATGGCACCCAGATATCCGGTTCCGACAACCCCGACACGAATTCTATTCGTCATTAATTCTTCCAGTAATCAATCCGCGGCGTATTATAACCATGCGTTGCCCGTTTTACTTATTACTTGTTACCTCAAATAAACGGTACAACCGCTTTCCCGACGTTCTGTTTAATGAAAGAATGCCGTAACAAAAACTGATTATCTGATAGCCCATGAAAAAATTATTCCTGATTTTCTTATTCAATCTTGTTGTTGCAATAACGGCTACAATCACTGTATTCGCCCAAGAAACGGAAACAGGCGCGCA
>JABJKL010000187.1 GCA_018660405.1 Pseudomonadota bacterium
CAATAATAATCATACGACCATCTTTGGGGTTAACCGCGAACTGCACGTTCGAACCCCCAGTATCCACACCAATCTCACGCAATACGGCAATACTGGCATTGCGCATAATTTGATATTCCTTATCGGTTAGCGTCTGGGCTGGGGCTACTGTAATTGAGTCTCCCGTATGAATACCCATGGCGTCCAAATTTTCAATCGCGCAGACAATAATACAATTGTCTTTGCAGTCGCGAACGACTTCCATTTCGAACTCTTTCCATCCGAATATGCATTCTTCGATGAGTAGCTCGTTGGTCGGAGACGCATCCAGACCTCGCCCACAAATTTCAATGAACTCGTCCTTATTGTGGGCAATGCCACCGCCAGTACCACCCATCGTGAACGAGGGTCGAATAATCGTCGGATAACCCACGGTCGCCTGCACATCGAAGGCCTCTTCCATACTGTGTGCGACGGCACCACGAACCGTTTCTAGCCCAATGGTATGCATCGCTTCCTTAAAACGCTGGCGATCCTCCGCTTTGTCAATCGCCTCACGATTGGCGCCAATCAACTCAACAGCAAACTTTTCGAGTACGCCTTCTCGCACCAGATCGAGCGCACAATTCAGTGCAGTTTGGCCACCCATTGTTGGCAGCAAGGCCGATGGACGTTCTTTCTCAATAATTCTAGCGACCACTTCCCAGTGAATGGGTTCAATATAAGTGGAATCGGCGAACTCAGGATCGGTCATAATGGTCGCCGGGTTGGAATTGACCAGAACCACGCGATAGCCCTCTTCCTTAAGCGCCTTACACGCTTGCACACCAGAGTAATCGAACTCGCATGCTTGACCAATAATAATCGGCCCCGCACCGATAATCAATATACTTTCCAGATCAGCGCGCTTTGGCATTTACAGTTTACCCCCGCGACTTTTAGCCTGGAGGCCTTCATCGTTTTTCATAAGGGTAATAAACTGGTCAAACAATCCACTAACATCATGTGGGCCTGGACTGGCTTCCGGGTGGCCCTGAAACGAAAACGCGGGCACATCTTTACGCGCTATGCCTTGAATCGTATCGTCAAACAAGGAGCGATGGGTTACGGTTAGATTATCCGGCATTTTGGTTTCATCAACCGCAAACCCATGGTTCTGGCTGGTAATCAACACTTGCCCGGTAGTTAAATCCTGCACCGGATGGTTGGCTCCATGATGACCAAACTTCATTTTCATTGTGCGGGCACCGGATGCAAGACAAAGTAGTTGATGCCCAAGACAAATACCGAAAATGGGGATGTTTTGCTCAATAACTTCCTGAATAGCCGTTATTGCATATTTGCATGGCTCAGGATCGCCTGGCCCATTAGAGAGAAACACACCATCTGGATTCAATGCTTTTACTTCATTGGCGGAGGTCTTGGCCGGTACTACAGTCACTCTACAGCCGCGACTCGCTAGCATTCTCAAGATATTTCGTTTGATGCCGAAATCATAAGCTACAACATGGTAATTACTCTCAGGCGCAGCGGTATAACCGTCTAGCAGTGACCATTCGCCTTCATTACTATCGCTCTTGGCGGCCCACTGGTAACTCTCGGCAGTCGTCACTTGTTTAGCCAGATCCAGCCCTTTAAGCCCGGAAAACTCCTTTGCCGCTGCGATTGCTGCCGACTCATCAAGTGTCTCGCCCGACATAAGACAACCGCTCTGAGCGCCTTTTTCTCGCAATAAACGGGTTAACTTTCGAGTATCAATATCGGCAATGGCAACCACCTGTTTGCTCTGCAAATATTCACCCAAACCAGCACTGGAGCGCCAATTGCTCGGGCGTTTAGGAAGTCGACGAATAATCAAACCGCTGGAAAATACGGTATCGCATTCTTCATCTTCAGCAGTGGTTCCGGTATTACCAATATGCGGATAGGTGAGCGTTACCAATTGGCGTGCGTAGGAGGGGTCGGTAAGGATCTCCTGATAGCCGGTCATTGCGGTATTGAAAACCACCTCGCCGACCGATTGCCCTTGTATACCGATGGATGTCCCGCGAAATACGGTGCCGTCTTCTAAAGCGAGAATCGCAGGGACTGTCACGGTGTTTTTGTCAGGTCTGTTTTTAAAAATTATTTAAAAAAAGGGAGAAACCGCGAAGTTCCTCCCACATTTTCGAGCGCTGGCTCGTGTCGCCGGTATTCTATGAAACTGCGATTATTTGTTCAATCTAAATCCGCAGTTTTTCGTCTGCTCAAACCCCTATTTTTGTGATTTCATTAACTATTTCAAACCAAGAACGTCATCCATACCATAAAGGCCCGGTGGTTGGACCACCAGCCACTCGGCAGCACGCAATGCCCCTTTCGCAAAAAGTTCACGACTATTGGCTCTATGTGAAATCTCTATTTGCTCGCCATCGAGCGCAAAAAGAACCGAGTGGTCACCAATAATATCGCCAGCACGAAGCGTTGAAAAACCGATCTGATTTTGTGGTCGTGCCTGATCTGCCCTCCCCTCGCGCCCGTAAATGGCAACGTCAGACATTGAATGCCCCAACGTATCGGCAATCACCTCACCCATACGAAGCGCGGTACCCGATGGCGAGTCCAATTTGTTTCGATGATGCGCCTCGACAATCTCGATATCCGCTTGCTCTCCTATAGCCTTTGCCGCCATTTTTAGCAGCCCTAACATCAGGTTCACACCAAGACTCGTATTCGGCGCTAACAAAACAGGAATCTCCAGAGC
>JABJKL010000116.1 GCA_018660405.1 Pseudomonadota bacterium
GACTGCTACCGGAATTCTTGAACCCGCCATATTGGCAAGCAGTATTGAGGGGCTGTCACCGACCTCTACTAATACCTGGCGGCCTTCAAACTGCTCCGACCGGTTCCGCAGAAAGGCCGGCCAATGCGAAGCGCCAGGAATAATTTCTTTAATTGCCGACATCATTTGGCAACCGTTGCAAAGACCCAGGGCAAATTTGCTCTGGTCAGCAAAAAAACGTTCAAACTGGGACCGCAGACCATCATTAAATAAAATGCTCTTCGCCCAGCCCTGCCCTGCACCAAGCACATCGCCGAAGGAAAAACCGCCACAAGCCACTAAACCTTCGTATTCAATAAGTTTTTTGTCGCCGTTAACCAAATCGCTCATGGTTACATCGTAGGCGTCGAAACCGGCGCGAGTGAATGCTGCGGCCATTTCAACGTGGCTATTAACACCCTGTTCACGCAAAATTGCCATCGCGGGGCGAGCACCCGCATTTATATAGGATGCGCAGATATCTTCCCTGGTATCGAAGGTACTTGCGCTATGCAGACCCGGGTCATTGTCATCCAGAATCCGTTCATACTCTTGGTCAGCACAGTCCGGATTATCTCGCATGCGTTGCATCTGCCAGGTGGTCTCAGACCACGCACGATGCAAATTCTGCCGACTCGACGAATACACGGGTGAACCACGATTACTAAAGCAGATATTATCGCCCGAAACAGGCGTACCCAGTACGGTCAATGCGTCGCTATCTCCCGAATCAGCCAACTCGGCTTGAATAATTGCCAAGTCCGCTTTTTGCACCTGTAATACCATGCCCAGTTCTTCGTTAAATAGTTCGGCGATCATGTCATCAGTCGCCAAATCAATATTCAGACCGCAACGCGACGCGAAGGCCATTTCGCATAAGGTGGCCAGCAGGCCACCGTCAGAACGATCATGGTAGGCAAGTAGCAAGCCACGTCGATTGAAGTTCAACACGTGATTGAGTAATCGTTTCAAGCGCGAAGGCGAAGAGATGTCCGGCACTTCGTTGCCAAACATCAGTTGCGTTTGCGCTAGCACCGAACCACCAAGACGACTCCTGCCCGGTTCGGGTGACAATAAAATCAGCATCGTACCTTCGAACTCACTATCTCCTGGTTCACTCATACAGGGCGTCAATGTATTACGCACATCATTAACGGGCGCAAAGCCGCTCACAATCAGCGACATTGGCCCGGTTACCGCCTGTTCTACGCCGTTTTCCTGCCATACTGTGCGCATAGACATGGAATCCTTACCCACTGGAATACTAATGCCCAAATCGACACATAGCTCTTTGGTGACTGCCTCTACGGTGTCGTACAAAGTCACATCATCACCGGCATAACCCGCTGCTGCCATCCAGTTAGCGGATACCTTTACTTCGAATAAATCTCTTATATCAGCCGCCAACATATTGGTTAACAACTCACCAACCGCTATTCGACCACTCGCTGGACCATTGATAACCGCCAGGGGAGTTCGCTCACCGATGGCCATGGCCTCACCGGTGTAGCCATAAAACCCGGTATTGGTAACTGCAACATCTGCCACCGGCACTTGCCAGGGGCCGACCATCTGATCTCGGTGGATCATGCCAGTAACACTACGGTCACCAATTGTCACAAGGAAGGTTTTGTCAGCAACGGCGGGGAATCGCAGCACGGTCTCCACCACATCTTCAAGGCTAACGGATGCAGTATCAAAAGCCGTCTCAGATGAGGTGATGCGAGATGCATCCCTGTGCATTCGAGGCGGTTTGCCAAACAGGGTTTGCATATCAAGATCAATCGGCAACGCCCCCCGACCTTCAGCATCCTCAAACTGTGCATCAGCCAATTGAAGGTGCTGCTCCTGGGTGGCTTCACCCACCACGCAATACAAACATCGCTCACGTTCACACAGGCCTATAAATTGTTCTAAATTTTCAGGCGCCACCGCCAAAGTGTAACGTTCTTGCGATTCATTACACCAAATCTGCATTGGACTCATGCCCGGCTCATCGTTTAACACTTCACGTAATTCAAACTCGGCACCACGTTCACTATCACCAACCAACTCTGGCAACGCGTTCGATAACCCGCCCGCACCAACATCGTGAATTGAAATAATGGGATTATCGTCGCCCATTTCCCAACATCGATCGATAACCTCCTGACAACGCCTTTGCATTTCGGGATTGCCACGCTGCACCGAAGCAAAATCCAATTGTTCTTGACTGGCACCGCTAGCCACACTGGAAGCGGCTCCGCCACCGAGCCCAATTAACATCGCCGGCCCACCTAACACAATAATCTTCGACCCGGGTGGAATATCGTTCTTGGCAACATGTGAATCGCGGATATTGCCTAATCCTCCGGCTAACATAATGGGTTTGTGATAGCCGCGCCGTTCACCATTATCAAATTGATGTTCAAAATTTCTAAAATAACCGGTAATACCCGGCCGCCCAAATTCATTGTTAAAAGCTGCTCCGCCTAACGGGCCTTCGAGCATAATTTGCAGGGGACTGGCAATGCGATTTGGTTTGGATTCCGCACGCTCCCATGGGCGTTGGTAACCTGGAATACGCAGATGCGAGACCGAAAACCCGGTCAAACCCGCCTTCGGTTTAGCACCACGACCGGTTGCACCCTCATCACGAATTTCGCCCCCAGAACCCGTTGCCGCGCCTGGAAAAGGTGAAATTGCGGTTGGATGATTGTGGGTTTCGACCTTACACACGATATGGATCGATTCGTCATGTGTCTGGTATATACCGGTATTTGGATCCGCAAAAAAGCGCGCTGACTCGGAACCGACAATAACCGCAGAATTATCAGCATATGCGATTAAGGTTCCATCTGGATTTGCTTTATGCGTTTCTCGCACCATACCGAACAGACTGTCAGGCATATCCACGCCATCAATGGTCCAGGAAGCATTAAATATTTTATGACGACAATGCTCAGAATTCACCTGAGCGAACATCATAAGCTCTACGTCTGTCGGGTTTTTATTCGCCTTGGCATATTCAGCTACTAGAAAGTCGATTTCGTCATCAGCAAGTGCCAAGCCCAATTCAGTGTTTGCCGCTTCAAAAGCAACTCTACCTTGCTCAAGAAACGGAATCTCGAACAAAGGTGCAGGTTCATGCGATTGAAACAGGTTCGGAATAGCGCTTAGGTCCGGGTAAACTTCCTCGATCATTCGATCATGCAGCAACTTCGCTAAATCATCGGCAGCCTTGCCTTCTACACCCTTATAAGTCCAGCAAATACCCCGCTCAACACGACTCACTTGAGTCAAACCGCAATGCTGAACAATATCAGTGGCCTTGGTCGACCAGGGAGAGATCGTGCCAAGACGAGGTACTACAACAAAGTGATGATCACCCGAGCCCGCCGCATCTGTGTTTAACTCAGTGACATCAAGCAATTCGCATAATCGGCTAAAATTTGTCGCGTCTAGCTGTTCGTTTGACTCGCCATTTAGATCGATAAAAAACACATAATGAGCCGAGAGAACATCTATTCCCGCTGCTTCCTCAAGCAATTTTTCTAATCGAAAACTGGAGCAAGCATTACCGCCCGCAAGTATTTGCATTGCTATGTGCTCAACTATCCGTAAATTTAAGCTTGATTCAGGTGCTACTTGTTAATCGAGTTCAATACCCAGACGTTCGGCAACCTGCTCGTAAGCTTCAACCACGTCACCCAAATTTCGTCGAAAGCGATCCTTGTCCAGTTTCTCGCGCGTGGCGGTGTCCCAAATGCGGCAACCGTCGGGGGTAAACTCATCGCCAAGCAATAGCTTGTCTTGGTACATTCCAAACTCCAATTTGAAATCCACCAAAGTCATCCCTGCCTGGGCAAAGGTGTTTGAAAGTATTTCGTTCACTTTGAAGGTCAGCTCGGTCATCTGCTGGCATTGCTCGGTACTTGCCCAACCAAAAGAGCGAATATGGTATTCATTAATCATGGGATCATGCAGAGGGTCATTCTTTAAAAAGAATTCAAATGTCGGTTGCTTAAGATCAATCCCTTCCTCAATGCCAAGCCGCTTGCAAATGGAACCTGCAGCAATATTGCGTACAACACACTCTATCGGCAACATCTCTAATCGCTTTACCAGCGACTCATTGTCTGAAATCAAGCTTTCAAAGTGGGTGGCAATACCATTCTTTTCGAGCAGCTGCATAATGAACGCATTAAATTTATTGTTCACCATACCCTTACGGTCCAACTGATCAATTTTCTCGCCGTCAAACGCTGACGTGTCGTCGCGAAACAGTAAAATAAGCTGATCAGCATTATCAGTTTTGTATACAGATTTTGCCTTGCCAGAATAAAGTTCACCACCACGTTGCATAGCTATACCTCAAAAACACTCAATTTATAGTTGGACACATTATGGTTGGACGCATTAGTGTGTCGTGTAGATCGTCGTATAGATCAAAGGTGCTATAAAAACTCTCTTTAGAGGTTCTTTAAACTAAACACGATCCAAATCTGCTTTAAATTCTTTCAGTAACTCGGCTGTTTCTTGTTCGGTGGGCACACCTTCTGTAGATGGGCTTAAATGTACAGATACGTTATCGCCCTCTTGTACGATAGAAAGCTCACACACTGAAATATCTGGAGAATCACCCCGCGATAATACGTTCCACCAACGCTTCTTTTTGATTTCCCGCCCGCTGGCCGCCAAACAATCTACGAAATAAATTCCATTGCTGCGGTCACGATCACTAACCGGTACAGCCAATCGGTCGAGCGCCAAACCCACCGTTTGCCAGACAATATGCACCGGGTGTGCGCTATTCAATCGCTGGTTCTCACCAGTAACCACAATAGTCATAGTTTCGGTCATAGTTTCAGTCATAATTTCAGCAGAGCTACTCTCAGAACCTGATGCCGAAGCACTCTCAGAATCTGAAGCCGAAACATTCGGAGTCTCCTCGATCTTCTCATCTAAACCCGTACTGGGCGGCTCACGTTGCTCGACAATTTGATCATCGCTGGAGGTGTCTGGCAACTCGTTCGCAGGATTAAGCGGCACCGCATCCAGCCCTTCGGGTACCAACAATGGCGGACGTATTTCAGCTTCTTCGTAAGCCACTCTTCGTCCAGCTCCCATTCTAGATGCGGTTCCGCAAGCTGCAACTAGCGACAAACCAACTACGGCTAATACCCACTTCGCATAACTTGATTTCATTTACCTTCTCTTGTGCACGTTTTTTCAGTACATTATTTGTTGTTGATTTTCACAAGCATTGCTCGCTCTATTTATACTCGATTCCCGCCTGACTCATTGCCTGCGCAACCACATCTTCACCATCACGCGAGAGAGGAAGAAGTGGCAAGCGCAATACATTGTCTAATTTACCCATTTGATGCAAGGCCCACTTGCAAGGTGCCGGACTGGCCTCCACAAATAACCCAGTATGCAAGCCCATTAAATCAAGATTGTATGCTTTCGCAGCTTCTATATCATCATTCAAAGCCGCTGCTACCATGGCACTCATCATGGCAGGTGCTACATTTGCAGTCACCGACACATCGCCCTTCGCACCCGCCATTATCAGTTCCAATGCGGTGGCATCATCGCCCGAATAAACACTAAAATCGTCAGGTGCATCGGCAATTAATTGCGCACCTCGGGCCACATTACCGCTCGCATCTTTAATACCTACAATATTATCAATTTCAGCCAGCCGTAGAGTTGTCTCGTTCGACATATCGACGACGGTTCGTCCCGGCACGTTGTAGAGAATATGCGGCACAGAAACTGTTTCAGCAATGAGTTTAAAATGCGCATACATTCCTGCCTGTTCAGGCTTATTATAATAAGGCACGACCTGTAAACTCGCGTCTGCGCCGAGCTTCGCCGCAGCGAGTGTCATTTCGATGGCTTCAGCGGTCGAATTTGCACCAGTACCCGCGATTACCGGAATACGTCCATTTACATACTCAATCGTTTTACCAACAACTTCTACATTTTCAGCTTGTGACAAGGTCGCAGATTCGCCCGTCGTTCCAACAGAAACAATAGCCGAAGTTCCCGAAGATATATGCCATTCCACAAGTCTTTTAAGAGCGGTGAAATCCACTTCACCCCCCTCTTTCATTGGGGTAACCAATGCAACCAGACTGCCCGTTATATTCATCTCATTAGTTGCCGCAATGGAAGTTGTCGCAATAATTTCGAACAGTAGATGTTAAATGCAGTGGCGGGTGCGAGCAAGGGGTGACCACCAGAATCACACGAGGGCAAGTACTCCTTCATCATAATAATGAAGAACCAGGGACCCCTAATCGCTATCGGCTTTTTCTTTGACACGATTCTTATCTTTAGAGGAACGCCAGATATCCAAGCCATCAAGCAAGGGACCACTGAACAAATAAACCAGTGCCAGACCCAGAA
>JABJKL010000108.1 GCA_018660405.1 Pseudomonadota bacterium
CGAAGTATTCGATGATGATTTGCAAGCCCTGGTTAGTGAAGAAATTGCCGGTCAGTATCAGGACCGATATCGTCTGGTTTCCTTGCAAGCAAGCTCGACTATGAACAAGAGTTCGAGTGCCAAGGTCGAACTGACCGATGGCGAGCGCCCATTAAGCGGTACAGCGAAGGGTGATGGGCCGGTTGATGCGGCGTTTAAAGCGATTAAAGCGATGCTCAAGGTAAATGCATCACTTTTACTTTATTCGGTCAATAACATTACCAGCGGCACAGACTCACAAGGCGAAGTGACGGTTCGTCTTAAACAAGATTCACGGATTGTTAACGGGCAGGGCGCCGATACCGACATCGTGGTTGCGTCCGCCAAGGCGTACATCGCTGCCTTGAATAAGTTGGCGAATACTGAACTGCGTTTTCACCCGCAAAATGAGAGCCTGGTTTAGGGCCTCTCTGTTAATTTATGGATAGGCAGCAAATATTGACCGAAATGGGCATTGAAATCTGGGTTCCCGCCGTTAGTGAGCCCAGCGATTCAAGTGGCGCAGGTGGTCAGTCAGTTGATCAGACAGTTCAGCCCGGCTCTAAAGAGCAGAGCTCGGATACCCTTGGGGCTGTACTTGACAACGAGCAAGGTGAAGATAGCCTGAATAAGCTGAATTCCGAGGTGCTTGCTTGTCAACGATGCCAGCTTTGCGAAACCCGTAATAATGCTGTGCCTGGAGTGGGTAATCCGAAGGCCAGGTGGATGTTTGTCGGAGAAGCACCGGGGGCTGAGGAAGATCGACGCGGTGAACCCTTTGTCGGCCGGGCCGGTCAATTACTGGACAATATTATTCGAGCTCTGGGTGTTGATCGAAAAGATGTGTATATCGCAAATGTACTCAAGTGCCGTCCGCCCAATAACCGGGACCCACAGACGACGGAGGTGGAAAAGTGCCGAGCTTATCTGTATCGGCAGATTGAGTTGATTCGACCCGAGGTGGTGATTGCATTAGGGGCGTTTGCCGCACGGGAGCTTTTGCAAAAAGAGTTGCCGATTGGCAAACTAAGGGGGCAGGTGCATCAACTGTCCGACAATTTATCTAACTCTTCATCTAAATCGGGTATTCCCTGTGTTGCAACTTATCATCCCGCCTATCTATTGCGAGACCCTGGACAAAAGCACCAGGTGTGGAAAGATATGTTATTAGCGAAAACGGCGGCTGCATCGCCGATTCAGACAGCCTCCTAGTGGTGAATGCCCAGGCTTTCACGGTCAGACCTTTCCAGGCCGACGCTTTTGACCGTATGCTGGAAATTGAGCATGAGGTACATCCCAACCCCTGGTCCGGCGAGTTTTTCCACAAGCAGTTGGCGGCAAGTGCACAGGGCTTGTTAAGTTATTTGGGAGAGTTGCCAGTGGGTTATTTGGTGTACCAGCAGCTTATTGATGAGGTTGAGGTTCTTAACATGGCGACAGCAAAAAATCAGCAAAACCAGGGTTATGCCTCGGCTTTACTAGAACATTTTATGCTTGAAGCGAGCGCCAGGGATGTTCAGCAGGTGTACCTTGAAGTCGCCAAAGATAATGATGCCGCGATAAGCTTATACCGAAAGTTTTTGTTTCAACAAACCGGCTTACGAGCTCATTATTACCAACGCGATAATGGCCGATGTGACGCCCTTTTGATGGCTAGAAAACTGCCATGAGTTTTGTCGTGAATCAGCAGGCTGCGAACAAGTCAGGAGTCAGTAAAGCCACCCAAAAATTTGACCGTTGGTTGTCAACCGATGCGGGGCAATACCTGTGGTCACGTGAGGTTGGGGCCATTGAAGAGCATCTGAAATATTTACCCGGACCTCATGTTCTAGGGCTCGGCACGGAAGTATCAGCGGCATCTGCTGCGAAACTGGCGGCAGATAGAGACTTTCCTTATCTTTATGTGTTGGGTTCTGAGAAAACCGAGGGTTTATCCATGTGCACCGCTACTTCTGAGGCTCTGCCGTTTGAGACCGATTCTATGTCGTCAATTTTAGCGATTCATTCACTGGAGTTTTGTGAACGCCCCGATCAGGTTCTACGCGAAGCTAAACGCGTGTTGCAGCCAGAGGGGTACATGCTAATCACCGGTTTTAATACCATTAGTCCTACTTACTGGGGAATTGGAAAGTGGGCATTACGTGGCTCACGCTATCCAAAGACGATTTGGCATCCCCAGCTGACAGACTGGCTAAGGCTGTTGGAATTTGAAATAGTTGCGAGCAGCATGTTTTGTTATGCGCCAACGTCAATTGGCCATAAAATACCGGGGGTGGGTCAACGATTCGAAAAAGCTGGAAACCGCTGGTGGCCGATGTTAGGTACGGGTTATGTGCTCGTCGCGCGAAATACTGTGCTGGGTCGTAAATTGGTTGGGCGAACCTTGTCGCAATTTTTGGCACGAAGTAAGGCTGTAATTACGCCCGCATCGTCGTCTACACATCACAGTTGCCATGACAATTATCATAGCGGTCATCAGGGCAATTGACCTGCTTGGTTGAGGATAGCTAAATGAGCACAATCGAATGAGGCGCGTTGTTATATATACTGATGGCGCATGCAAAGGTAATCCAGGCGCCGGTGGTTGGGGTGCGTTTCTTGCCTACAACGGTACAGAACGGGAATTGTATGGTTATGAGTCCCAAACGACTAACAATCGAATGGAAGTTCGAGCCGCCATCGAAGCACTTAAAGTGCTTAAGCGTCCCTGCGCAGTGGATTTATATACCGACTCAGAATACCTGCGCCGGGGGGTGATCGAATGGATGCAGGCCTGGAAAATAAACGGTTGGCGCACTGCCGCTAAAAAACCGGTCAAGAATAAGGATCTCTGGTTGATTTTAGAGGCGCAAATCGTTCACCATCAAATTGAATGGCATTGGGTGAAAGGGCATGCTGGTGATCCCGGCAATGAGCGAGCTGATGAATTAGCAAATATCGCGATCGCTGAAGCGATGGCTTTGGGTCAATAGCGAAAAGGTAGATAACGAAAATGAAACTACGGCAAATTGTTCTGGATACTGAAACAACGGGGCTGGATCCCCGGCAAGGCCATAAGATGATTGAAATTGGTTGTATCGAACTCATTGACCGAAAGTTAACCGGAAATAATTTACATTTCTACGTAAATCCAGAGCGTGAAATTGATGCCGGTGCTGTTGCTGTACACGGTATTACCAGCGAGTTCTTAAACGATAAACCCCTTTTTCAAGATGTTGCTGAGGATTTGCTAACTTACCTCAAAGGCTCAGAAGTCATTATTCATAATGCGCCGTTTGACGTGGGTTTCCTTGATAATGAGTTTCATCAATGCATTGAGGACTACGACAGCCTAAGCAGTTACTGCGAAATTTTTGACACATTAGTTCAGGCAAGGCAATTACATCCCGGTCAGCGTAACGATCTGGATTCTTTGTGCAAACGTTATGAAGTCGATAATTCAAACCGTGATTTGCACGGCGGCTTACTGGACGCGGAAATTTTAGCGGAGGTGTATCTTAGAATGAGTGGTGGGCAGACTTCATTGACGCTCGGTGAAGAATTGTCTGCGGTTAGCGACGATAACACAAAGGAATTTGCGGCGGCTAGTCGACCGGATGGAGTGTTACCGGTCATTAAGGCGAATACAGTTGAATTGAAAAGTCATATAGAATGGGTGGATCGTTTGGAGCAGGCCAGTGGGGAAGATTCAGTATGGCGCAAGCTTCAACAATAATATTCCGCTCGGCAAATCCATACCGCATCGTCTAACGGTTAAATAGACCAAGATATTTAGCAGTAGCTCCCGCTAGCGCTTATAATCAAGTGCTTATTAAAAATTATTACGTGAATATCCAGCTTTTAGGGTTACCAAGATCAAATGACTTCCATAGCAAACAAAAAAGATTTGCGCGGTTACAACCTGTCGGGGTTTAGCCTGCGAGGTGCCGATCTTGGTGGCGCAAATCTGAGTGGTGCACGTTTGATTGGGGCTGATTTGAGCGGTGCGGATCTTTCTCGGGCGGATCTCTCTGAAACTAATATGAGAGGCGTTAATCTGGCGGGGGCAGATCTTTATCAAGCCAAACTGGCTGGTTCCAATATGAGCGGTTGTAATTTGACCAATGCCGATTTAACCGCCGCTGACCTTCGTGATGTGAAATTGACGGGCGCGCAGGGGGAAGGCGCAAAGTTTGCCAGTGCCAATCTGTCTGGAATTGATGCCAATGGGGCGGCTTTTGAGCACTGTGATTTTTCCGATGCGGATATTTCTAACGCCAAACTCAATGGTGGCAAGCTGGCCAATAGCATCTTCTTGAAGGCAAATCTCAACAAGGCAAAATTGTTCTCCGTAGACTTGACGGGTGCAGATTTGCGGGATGCTCAATTGGAGGATGCAAACCTCGCTGGTGCAATGCTGCGTTCCGTACAATTGGGTGGCGCATATATGAAGAACGTGTCGTTGAACTCGGTTGATCTTAGCGCGGCTAATTTGCACGATAGCATGCTCGAAGGTGTGCTGCTCAGCAGCTCAAATTTAAACGGTGCGGTATTGACCGGGTCTGACCTAAATGGCGCCAGAATGAATAACGTTTCCTTGTTAAAGACCGTCTTGACGGAAGTTGAAATGGTGGAGGCAAACTTGTCGAACGCGAGAATTCGTGGGGCGGTACTGCCAAATGCAAATGTGAGTGCGGCGAATCTGCTGGGTTCGGGTCTCTATCAAGAGCTGGCTCCCAAAGCTCATGCCGGTCTGCGGTATTCGGCTAGCACGCGCTGGGACGACCCTGCTCGAAAGCATATATCAAAAGCACCTAATCGGCACCTGGAGCAGCGCAAAAAGCTAATAGAAGAAGTCAACTTTTTTCAGCGTGTGTCCAAGTGGGTCAGGTTCCAGTAACAGTTTAGCTACTGTCGTACGTTGAGAGCGTTACTTTAAACGGGCAAAAAACGACCGTTTGCGTGCGGCCTTTGCACCGATAGAAATGCCGAGAGTTAAGCCGTTCTATACAATTCAAAAAGCTGTTATTTACGCTTGACCGTTAATCACCTTGCACGTACATTACGCGCTCCGTGTCATCGGGTGGTTCTCAAAATAGGGGCCATAGCTCAGCTGGGAGAGCGCAACACTGGCAGTGTTGAGGTCGGCGGTTCGATCCCGCCTGGCTCCACCAGAGACACCAGGCTTCGACAGTGAAAAGTTCCTGTCCCCATCGTCTAGTTGGCCTAGGACACCGCCTTTTCACGGCGGCAACAGGGGTTCGAATCCCCTTGGGGACGCCAAATAGTATAAAAAACCCGCCCAAGTGGCGGGTTTTTTATACTATCGCGCCTTCAAGGGTCTTCTCATCCCTGTCGGGTTCGACATTTTTGTATGGAACAAATTTGAACTGCCGCAGGCAGCCCCAAAGGGGTGAGTCTCATTGATGAGACGAATGATCCTCTTGGGAATGCCAGTCTAACCTCAGTCGCGTAGATAATTGTTACGCGGTTTCTGGTTTTACCTGATTGAATATATTCAATATTTTTTCACAGTAGGTCTCTAACCTTTTGGGGTTCCTGATTTATGAGTAATTTCGCAACACTCCCTATCAGCTTCCGCAAGTCTTTTATCGATACTTTCCCTAACGCGTGCAAAAACTCGATTTAGTCTCCAATGACCGCTATATACTGCGATTTCAACTGGTCGACGCAACACCTAAACTCTAACTATAGAGAAGAGGGTGTTAAAAATGAAGCAACGACCGAGGATTTACTACACGGAAGCTGACAAAGCATTGATGTGGGATCGTTGGCAGAAAGGCGATTCAC
>JABJKL010000184.1 GCA_018660405.1 Pseudomonadota bacterium
GTGAATCGCCTTTCTGCCAACGATCCCACATCAATGCTTTGTCAGCTTCCGTGTAGTAAATCCTCGGTCGTTGCTTCATTTTTAACACCCTCTTCTCTATAGTTAGAGTTTAGGTGTTGCGTCGACCAGTTGAAATCGCAATCCGAAGTAGACATTCGAGAAACCTTGCCATCTCTCCTATTATTCAAATAGTGAGGACGTAAGTTTAAGTGAGGGTGTTTTTTCCCTTCGCGTCAAAATTCGCGGCCGTCGAGCGTGTAACATAAGAGATTTGCGGGCCCAAAGGCCGGTCGCGCACCTGTAAATTGTTAGTGAATCGGTTATTTGCCGTAGATCGAGCGGGTGACTTTCAGGGTGTTCAGGTCTACGTTTATTCGTAGCTCCCTGCCGATAGTTGCGCGCATTGTTCCTACCACTTCGCCATTTTGCATTTGCGGCAAGAACAGTGGTCGGAATAATACGATTGCTTCATTAGCTTCTTTACTGAAGCCTATACGATAGTGCATTAACTGCTTTTGTTGATCATTGAGATTTTGGTCGGCCAAAAAATGAGCATATGCTGCAGGCCAGACTTGCACCAGCAATGCTGGCAAGGTGCCACTATCATCAGTTGCATGTGCGAAAACACGAGAACTTTCCCCTGGTTTTGGCCCCTCAGCCTGACATATATATCCATCGAGATAGACACAGTCTTTGGCTAAACTTTCTACGTAGTCCGTAGCTTCACGTACCATTTCATCCACATCGGCCATAATCGCCCCACTAAAAAGTCCAAGCTGAAAAGCCAGGAATATGCTGCTTAGATTTCTTGAAAGCATCAGTTATTTACAGTTCCCAATCTGTTTACCTGCCCCGTTCCAACCTCGTGATATAAAAACGCACCCGTTGGCGTGGCAAGGTAGCCGTCAATATTATCAAGTTGATCACCTTCAAGGTCAGTATCAGAAAACACTTCGCTTTCAAATTCTGGGTCAAAGGCAGCGTGAGTGTGGTATGAAGCGCGCGCTGTAGTGCCATTTGGAACCGCAAAATTTGGATCCGGTAAATCTACAGACGATGCATCGCCCACTATGGGTGCGGTGGTGGCAAAGCTGCTATCGGCTGCTTGATATACGTAACCACCATACTCCCTGTTTTCTCTTACGGATATGGGATTAACGCTATTTAATCGCGCCCGTGCCGAGTCATGCTGAGGGTTGCCAATAGTGGCTGTGCCCGGTGGGTTAGCGTCGGTAGACTGTGAGATATCGGGCGAAGGGCTTGACTCGGTTGCGGATTGTGAATTTGATTGTGAAGGAGCCACGCGCTCGGCGCTGTCTTGTTCGCCACTGCCTGAGCTTAGTACTATGGCACCCGCGGCAACTGCTCCACCGATCAGTATGCCGCGCCCTATACCCCCACCTTGTGGGGTTTCATCAAGTTCGGCATCGGTGGCATAGCTGACTAAATTGTCGCTCCCAAGCAAGCGTTGCCAACTGACCATTACGCTGGAATCAGAATATGCTTCCAGAGCGCCGTTGCGATGAACAGCCAAGTCCAGCCAGAACAAATTTTGTTGATTTTGCTTCCAGTTAAATCGAATTCGACGAGTGGAAACATCATAACGATTGGTTAACTCCTGATAGGCTAGATTGATACGCCCTAACTTGATGCCCGCGTCCAGCCCATAACCTACGTAGTCGTTACCCCGTTCTACATAAGTGTATCGGGCAAACATTCTATTATTTGAGAAATCGATAAAGCTAGAACGCCGGTCTTCAAGACGATCTGCAGTTACGGTTGTTTGTCCGGCCTGCAACTGCAAATATTTGCCCACGGTATAACCCACAGAAGCGCCGATGTAGCGGTAGGCAACCAGGTTGCCCCCATGGTACGCATAAGGGTCAATACCAGAATAATTAGTATTGTTATGCGAGTACGATTCACCACTGCCAGCATTGGCGTAAAAACTCAGTGAACCGATTCGTAGCCCAATGGCTGCGCTATTTTCTTCGTCGGAATAGCTGGAGGCAAAAGCCAGCGTGCTATAGCCATTACTGGTTGAAGCAAAAGTTGAGATAAGACTGTCTCGATAGCGCAACTGGGAGGGTCGATCAGCAAGCTTGTTAACCCAACTTATTTCAACATCGAACGGACCTGATTCGCCAGAGTTATTGGCTTTAATCGTTGCCGGGGCGACCCAAAAGTTGTCAAAACTTTCTACCGCTTTTATCGGCTGACTTCCGACTAATAATATGATGGTTAATGCACTCGCAGCTTTGCAAGCACCGTGAACAGAATTCATAAAATGCTCCTTAACCATCATCAATAAACTAATACAGGCTGGAAATCAGGTGTTGCATTGGCCAGTTGAAATCGCAGTATATAGCAGACATCGTCACCATCGAACGAAGGTCTTTTATCAATCAATGAGTGTTGATCATCTAATCTTCTGCATCAAGTGAACAATCGTAGATCGCTACCTCCGCGTCCGGGAACCAAACCCAATGCTTTGTTAACGTCATCGGCTCAACGAAAGTTTCAGGATCAGTAAATACCATCGTGTAATCCAATCGATCTCCCCGAGCGCTTAAGGTAAAACGTTCCACCACTTCCGCCATCGTGCTTGCCGGAATACCTTGTCCGTCAAAGTGCCCCCAACCCATGTGGGTCGTCGTTACTACAAGCGTGCGATCATTTTCCCAGCGACCGATCGAATATCCAAGGAGAGTGTCTGGCTGCCCATTAGGTGAGGTTTCAGGTGCCATACGAATGGTACTACCGTGTCATACTCCTCGATACGCCACACAATGTTTTCGCCAGTTGACGTGAATCCAGACGGATACGGGGACTCCATAATCAGTGGCATCCCCTTTAACGCGCAGTCTTTTAGCGGGTTGTCCCGCTCCCACTCGAACGCATCAACAAGGTTCAAAGCCTCGTCAGTCAAGTTCGCACGACCGGCGGAAGTTTGACCAAGATCTCTCTGGAACAGCCTTTGAACATTGCCGGGTGTACTCCATACACGGAATATGCCGAGCTCCGGCGACGATACATCGCCGATACCAAGTCGCTGATTCTCCGGTATTTCAATCGTTGGTACCGACCATCTCGGCTCAGTACGCACTCCAAGCATAACTTCCTTGCCATTGTCCGTTAGTATGTTTCTGATGTAGAGACCATGTTCAACCCGACGCGCAATATCACCAGCAACTCGAATGTTGTCGCCTACTTCAATAAAGCCGGGATCGATCTTCCACCGTCGCATATTACTCACGGAATCCATCGCCATATCCCAGAGCTGTACATCGCCGTTCTCGTCAATCACGCGCATTGATACCTGGGCATGCGGGTTTCGCCAGAGAATAGCTGTCACCTCGCCTTCGACCTCTACGATTTCTCCCGGATCATAGTTACTGGCAATAGAATGGTGGGCACCACCTACCATAGGGGCAGCCAATAAACCTGCACAAAGTACTATTCGTATGCTCGTCACGATAAACCTCTATTAATCGATGCGGCAGCTATAGAAATAGTAGAGCCATATGTCGCTAAAGTATTAGTCGTACCGCCTCAACACTCTACCTTCAACACCCTGCCACACACTGCCCTTGTCCGTCGAACTCCATTGTGCGTCCGCTAATGGCGAGGTGAGCCGGGGTCTCGAGCTGCTCGATAAGTGCAGCTGTGTGCGACTGCGGGCGTAGCTCGCCGTTTTCTGTCGCAGGCTCGTTCGCGTGCGTAATGAGCACCGACGCCGGTTGAACAAGCTCGTCGATCACATATGCTCCAGAGGCATAAATACCTGGGTTGTTGCCGAGATTGAGTACCGCGAGATTAGCGTGGTGGTATTCATTGACGACGGTTTTCATTTCGGAATGGATGCCAGTATCGCCGGACAGATAGGCAGTAAGCCCGTTGGTAAATTTGACCACAAAGCCCGTGGGAGGGCCGTACTCGAGAATGGCGCCATTGGCCGCGAGCATTTCACGTTGCGCCTCAGACAGGAGTGCAGGTGAGACGTTATTCACGTGTGAAGCGTATACGATTGTGATCTCCACGCCCTGCGTTGCTTCGGCCGTCTTGGCGACAAACAGACCGCCTACATCCATGCTGGATCGGCAGGCCGTCTCGACAGGAACGGTCGCGGCAACGGGTTGTGCGCAGACGATCAACGGTTGGTCGAGCATGCCCTGAACCTTGTTCGCGACGAACCCGGCCA
>JABJKL010000131.1 GCA_018660405.1 Pseudomonadota bacterium
ATCGCTTCGCTGATTGGCCAGTTAATGTTGAATTACTCTCGCGCTTTAGAACCAAAAGCCAAACTCAGGCAGCTCTAAACGGCATTGCAGTTGGCACGGTGGATATCGCCATAGGGACGCATCGACTATTACAAAAGGATATCCGCTTTAAGCGACTCGGGTTGCTCATCATTGATGAAGAGCATCGCTTTGGGGTTCGGCAAAAAGAGCGGCTCAAACAGTTACGCAGCGAAGTGGATATTTTAACGCTAACCGCCACCCCGATCCCAAGAACGCTGAATTTCGCTCTATCTGGATTACGCGACATTTCGATCATTGCCACACCACCACGCGCCCGACTCGCCATCAAAACCTTTGTGCGTGAATGGAATGATGGCCTGATCAAAGAAGCCTGCGTTCGAGAAATTCGCCGCGGTGGGCAGGTCTACTTTTTGCATAACGAAGTACAAACAATCGAAAAAATAGAAGCCGAACTCAATGCGCTGCTGCCCGATGCCCGCATTCGCCACGCGCATGGACAAATGAGAGAGCGTGAGTTGGAGGGCATCATGCGAGACTTCTATCATCAGCGCTTTAATATCTTGCTCTGCACGACAATTATCGAAAGCGGCATCGACGTTCCATCAGCCAATACCATTATCATTAACCGGGCAGACAAATTCGGTTTGGCACAACTTCACCAGCTGCGCGGCCGAGTGGGTAGATCACACCATCAGGCGTTTGCCTACATGCTGGCACCACCGTTAAAGCAGCTCACTTCAGATGCAAAAAAACGCCTGACAGCTATCGAGGCCCTGGATGAGCTGGGTGCCGGTTTTGCCCTAGCGTCACAAGATCTGGAAATTCGGGGTGCGGGAGAATTACTCGGCGAATCACAAAGCGGTATGATCGATGAGGTCGGTTTTAGCATGTACAGGGAATTTCTGGAACACGCCATTAGCAGCCTGCATAAACATCAGGATCATGCATACCAACCGGCAGACAAAGAGGCTTTTGAAATAAATCTGCAAGTTGCTGCACGATTCCCCGATGACTATATATCAGATGTGCATGTCCGATTAATAATGTATAAGCGATTATCCTCAGCAACTGACCACGAACAAATTCAGAATATTGCTGCCGAAACAGTTGATCGTTTCGGGCTATTGCCAGAGCCTGGCAAGGCACTATTCACCATTAGCGAACTAAAACTGCATGCCCGGCGATTGGATCTTAAGCGAATAGAGGCGGGGCCCAGCGGTGCGGTGTTTGAGTTTTTGGAAAATCCAAACATTAATCTGGATCGATTGATTGAACTCATCGCAAACAACCCCGCACAATACGGCATGAAGAACTCAAGTACATTTCGGGTACGGCGCGAACTACATGAGCCTCAAGACAAATTCGATCTGCTGACGGAAATCTTCAACATACTTTCTGGCTAAACCTGGGGAGCCCCCTAAACTTTTGATTCTCATCTTTTGATGGCTCATGATGAATAACAAACAGCTACGCCACCTCGGCGACATTCCAATCATCGTTATACGTAGCAAACGACGGCGCAGTATTGGCATCCAGTTGGTTGCGAACACTTTCACGTTGAGAGTACCCCACCGTGCAAGCGATAAAAATATTCAGCGATCGCTTGAACGATTTACTCCATGGATTAGGCAAAAGCAAGCAGCTCTTGCCTCCAGACCACTGGCCCCGGTTTACAATTTTCGATATGGCGAACACTACCCATGGCTTGATACAAAAATTACACTTGGCAAAGCCAGCAATCGGGCTGAACCAAGACTCGCAGGAAATCAACTGCTTGTTCACTTACCCACATCAGTGCTCGAATCAACGGCGTATATTAAAAAGCGTATCGTGCACTTTTACAAAAGTGCCGGGCTACAGCACTTCTCTGAGCGAGTTGATTATTTTGCCGAACGGGTTGGCAAACGGCCGACAGAAATTAAGGTCTATAGCTACAAACGGCGCTGGGGAAGTTGCTCAAACAAGGGCGTAATTACTTTCAACTGGCAAATATTGCTCGCACCTGCCGCGGTCGCTGATTACGTGATCGTGCATGAACTCGCTCATCTCATACACTTTGACCACTCCAAACCTTATTGGCAAGTGGTTGAACGTGTTATGCCTGACTATCGAACGCATCGAAAGTGGATAAAGGACAATGGCCACCTGTTAACGTTGGACGCTGATAACGGCCAGCGAAACCCTGGCGTCCTAAACTAGTTAAACAACAGGCTGATCATCCGCAACCGTTAACTCCTCTTCAAAACCAAATAAACTCATATCCTGCATTCGCATGGGATACAAAATGCCATCAAGGTGATCACATTCGTGCTGCACGACCACTGCGTGAAAACCGCGCACTTCACGTTCAATTTGAGCACCGAATTGATCCACACCACGGTACACAATATGATCCGGCCGCTCAACGTAACCTCGCATGCCCGGAACGCTCAAACAACCTTCCCACATGCCCTGGGTAGAATTTCCCAACACATTGATTTCAGGATTTATCAACACGGTTTCCGGCACGCTTTCAGCATCCGGGTAACGGCTATTTTCCTGAGCTTCTTCCTGAACCTGTTCCTCAACTTTTTCTTTAACTTTTCCCTTAACCCCAAAAATAACCACACGCTGGAGCACGCCGATCTGCGGGGCAGCCAGACCCGCACCATTTTCGGCAACCATCGTATCGAATAGGTCAGACACCAAATCATGCAATTCAGGCGTATCGAAGCGCATCACCTGTATTGCTTTTTCAAGCAATATCGGATTCCCCATTCGAAGGACTTCCCTTACCGCCATATATCTAACCTCTTGACTATAAATTTATAAAGCGCTCCGATTAAACCTGATAACATTTGCTTAACGCAATTACAATTATTCAATAATGATAATCAGGTCTTGCACTGAAAAATGGATCTTCGCACTGATGGCTATTTGCTGCCTGCAGTCGCCAGGCTTTGCGCAAAACAACGCCCCTCTGTCGGCAAATAACAATGCTCAACCCGGCACGGACAATCAAGTCATCCCGACGCCAGAACCACACAGAGGTTATTTGATTGAGCTGATCGTATTTAAAAATAACCAATACGATGAATTAGCGAACACCGACAATAACGATTATAGCCTGCCGAATGCCCGACCCACTAACCGTACCATCATCTACCCCGCAGCAAGTGATGAATTACATACACAGCTGGAAGCTTTGGAGCTAAACCTGCTTTACGAGCCCATTGCCTACACCGCCTGGCGGCAAATATCTAAACCCCGCAGCGGCAGCCCACGATTTCAGTTAAACGAAATTGCCCCTGGGCTAACAGGCACCCTCATGATTTATGACAATGTTATCCTGTTGGCAGAGTTGGATCTGGAATACAACCCAGCATTAGGAACCGCAGCTACGCGAACGAACATTCTCGATATACCGGCACCAGACACCCCAACATCGATCCGCGGCTCTCTTACCGATGAAAGCTCGATATTTGATGAAACTTATGCAATCGAAGAAACCTTCCCTGTCGACGAAACCTTAACACTCGAACACGTCCCATATACGGGCGAATACTATCCGCAGCCGTATAGCTCCACAGAAGGTTATATATTTCGGCGTGTTAATCATGATAGCGCTCGCCACACAATCAATGAAAAACGTCGGATTAAATTTGAGGAAACGCACTATTTTGATCATCCAGCGTTCGGCGTCCTGTTGCGTGCCATTCGCACAGAAATACCGGTAAACGAATATAATCTATCGGATATTGAGTCGCGCGGTATTCCTGCATTTTCCACTACAGAATCGGTGCCAATTAATCTGCCAGTTCCAAACAGCTTCATACAATCGAACTAAGAGAAGAGACCTTTACACGAGCAGGGATTTTATTTTCTGACAAGACAAAAACGCACGGAATGAGGGAGTTTATATTGCATAAATGACCGATTGAGTACGTTTTTAACGCCGTCAGAGGATAAAATAACAATCGTGCAAAGGTATCTAAACCAGTAAGTCTGGCAGATCGTGTACCGGCTTCTGCAAAAAACGGCTTGGCGTATAACCAAAATCAGCTATTGCAGGGGCATTATCATAGGCCAAATTCGAGTTCATTCGGTTCGCCATTTCAGCAGTATAGGCAAAACGACCTGTGACAGCAGCTAATCGTAAAATGAAACGATAAACTGGCAGCGGAAAGCCAATAATTCTCGTTGGCTTGTTAAGCGCCGTAAAGATGCGTTTCAGCATATCCCGATAACTCAGTGCCTCACTACCGGCAAGGGTATAAACACAACCAGGTGTTGTAGGCAGGTAGAGCACTTTAATGACCGCATCAACCAAATCGATCGATCGAACAGGCTGGCGAAGTCCGTCGGCCTTACCTGCGACTACCGCAAAACCCCATCGATCTATGAAACGGGCCAATCGAGAGATGTTTTGATCCAGGCCTAAACCGTAAATCATGCTTGGGCGAAAAATGGTCAACCCAATCCCTAGCCGATTACATTCGGCCTCAGTTTTCTGCTCTCCCTGACGTAACAAGTTTACCAACATTTTCTCCGAAGGATTTTGAGTATTTTGCTTGGATAAAATACTACTGGAACTAAATGCAATGAGCCGTTTTAGCCCAAAATCCGCCAACGACTGAAGATGATCAGGCAACAGCCATATCGGAGCACAATGAACCATTGCATCAATCGGCCCAATAACCGGAAGACTTTCGTTTGCCATATCCCATTTCAATTTGTTCTCAGAGCTCGCGTCACTTCGGCTTACTCGAATAACACGGTGACCTATGCGTTCGAGTGCGCCACACAAAGGCTGTCCCACAACCCCCCGGGCCCCGGCGATCAGGGTCGTCTTGCTCAACGGACTTTCCTGATTAACGCCAATAAAGCCCGTGGCAGATAAAGTAGATAAATGCAAAACCTGATCACAGCTCTAAAAACAGGATTGTACTTTTTACCCTCAAACTTACAGAAAAACCGGTCCATTCCCCGATGCATATACCACAGGACACGTGCCGGTCTGACGCTACTGCTGACACCTTTTGCATGCACCAACCTTGCCGTGCCGACCCATGCAACTTTGTAGCCAGATAGCCAAAAGCGCTTGCACCAATCGAGATCTTCACAATGCATAAAATAGCCTTCGTCCAGCACCCCTACTTCTTCAATCGCCGCCGCCCTGGCAACCATGAAGGCACCTGAAATAGCATCCACATACTCTATTCCATAATCACCCGGATGGCGCTTATTTGGCTCTTTGCCTCGATCAAAATCGCGACGCGAAAGACGGCCCAGACCTAACAATCTCAGTAGCGCCTGGATTGGCGTGGGGAAGTCTCGCTTGGAGGTTTTCTGATCACTACCATCGGCATTTAAAATTCGCGCACCGGCAAGCCCAATGGATTGATCCGCGAGCATGACATCTCTGATTGATGGCCAAGCGGAGGGCTCCAGCTCGCAATCAGGGTTCATGAGCACGACACAATCGGTATCCAGGTTTACTAAAACCTGATTATTCGCTGCTGCAAATCCAACATTGTCGGCATTTTGAATAATCTTAAGTCGCGCATCCTTAATAAGGTCGCGCAGACCCTGCACGCTGCCATCATAAGATGCATTATCGATGACGGTCACGGGCCCAGGAATACAGTTAAGTGCCGAGCTAACGGCCCGTGGCAACCACGCTCCGGCATTGTAATTGACGATAACTGTTTGAACCGAAAGGTTCTGCATTTAGTCATCCTTTCCCGGTTGCTCGGGTATAACGTCTCGCCCGGTTCTACCTAGTACCCCATCGCGCGTGCCCGCCAAAATCATTTTTAGATTTTCCAAACGGGGCGCACAAAACACGGTGTACAAAAGACCAATCCCAACAAGCCGCCATACGTCATTAACAATCCACTTGATCGGTGCGTAGGAACGCTTATATAGCAATATACTATTCCGATAAATATA